>NZ_RZPQ01001000.1:0-1723 GCF_003999135.1 Mesorhizobium sp. M7A.F.Ca.CA.004.06.1.1
CGACAAATGCGCCACCAACTGGCCGCCGCTGAAAGCCGAAGCCGGCGCCAAGGCGGACGACGAATGGACCGTTGTCGACCGCACCGACGGCACCAAGATGTGGGCCTATGACGGCAAGCCGGTCTACACCTTCATCAAGGACGAGAAGCCCGGCGATGTGACCGGCGACGGCGTCGGCGAAGTCTGGCATATCGTCAAGGCCGACTAAGATACTCAATACATTCACGCCTGATGGCGGAACAAGGCTGGTCGCCAGGCATCGCTCTATGCAGCCGGCGGCCAGCGTCGATCAATTTGCCACTGGCGTCGCCCCGATGCCACTGCTCCAGCAGCTTTCCGCGACTCGGCGAAAATGAAAACCAGTCGTTTCCGCTGACTTGAGACCACCATCTCCCTTTCCCAAATTCTGTGATTTTCTCCATACACTCTAAGAGTGTATTGCCGCGGGCCGGCCCGCAATTTGGGCGCTTCCCCTTGACCGGATGCAAAAGCGCGGCCATGTGAGCGACAAATAGAACGAGATTTCGTCGCGCGCAGCGGAATTCTTCTGCCGCACCACAGCTGATATGAGACCTCATGGACGTCGTCGTCGTCGAATCGCCGGCCAAGGCGAAGACAATCAACAAATATCTCGGCAAGAACTACAAGGTTCTGGCCTCGTTCGGCCATATCAGGGATTTGCCGGCCAAGGACGGCTCGGTGCGTCCGGATGAGGATTTCGCCATGTCCTGGGCGGTCGACACCGCCTCGGGCAAGCGACTCGCCGACATCGCCAAGGCGGTCAAGGATGCCGATGGCCTGATCCTCGCCACCGACCCGGATCGCGAAGGTGAAGCCATCTCCTGGCATGTGCTGGAGGTGCTGAAGCAGAAGCGCGCGCTGAAGGACAAGCCGGTCAGCCGCGTCGTCTTCAACGCCATCACCAAATCGTCGGTGCTGGAGGCGATGGCCAATCCGCGCCAGATCGATGCGCCGCTGGTCGATGCCTATCTCGCCCGCCGGGCGCTGGATTATCTCGTCGGCTTCACGCTGTCGCCGGTGCTGTGGCGCAAGCTGCCGGGCGCCCGCTCGGCCGGCCGCGTCCAGTCGGTTGCGCTGCGTCTCGTCTGCGACCGCGAATCCGAAATAGAGCGCTTCCTCCGCGAGGAATACTGGCAGATCGCTGCACTGCTGGGCACGCCGCGCAACGAGAATTTCGAAGCGCGGCTGACTGCCTTCGATCGCAAGAAGCTGCAAAAGCTCGACATTTCCAACAAGGCGCAGGCCGACGACATCAAGTCGATGCTCGAAGGCGCGACCTTCAAGGCGGTGTCGGTCGAAGCCAAGCCGACCAAGCGCAATCCCGGCCCGCCCTTCACCACTTCGACGCTGCAGCAGGCCGCCTCATCGGGCCTGGGCTTCTCGGCCAGCCGCACCATGCAGGTGGCGCAACGGCTCTATGAAGGCATGGAGATCGGCGGCGAGACCACAGGTCTCATCACCTATATGCGAACCGACGGCGTGCAGATGGCACCCGAGGCGATCGACGCCGCACGCGACGCCATTGCCAAGGAATTCGGCGCAAAATACCTGCCGGAAAAGCCGCGCCAGTATACCGCCAAGGCCAAGAACGCCCAGGAAGCGCACGAAGCGATCCGCCCGACGGATTTCATGCGCACCCCGGCATCGGTCAGGCAATATCTCGATTCCGACCAGATGCGACTCTATGAGCTGATCTGGAAGC
>NZ_RZPQ01001001.1:0-1721 GCF_003999135.1 Mesorhizobium sp. M7A.F.Ca.CA.004.06.1.1
CCGCCATGTCGCGGATCGACGTCTCGACCGCTTCGACTATTGCCGGATGGCCGTAGCCGAGCACCGCCGGACCGGCCGATCCCGACAGGTCGAGCAAGGAGCGGCCGCCTTCCTCGATCAGCCGGTTGCCCCGGCCGCCGATGACGCTGAGCGGGGAGAAACGCAGCTTGCCGATCTGGGCGATGGTCGCGGCATCACGTTCGCGCAGGCTGAGATTGCTCACGACACGGATTCCGTTTCGAGCGCCGGCAGTGCCGCCGCCAGCCGGTCCGCCCATTCCTCGATGCCGGACCGTGTCGACAAAAGGTCCTGCCGGATCTCGACGAGGACGGCGGGGATGCCGCGATCATCGCCATGAATGGGCACGGCGTAATCGGCGTCGCGGCTGATCACATAGGGCACGTTGGCCGCGACATTGAGCCCGGCGTCGGTGCGCAGGCCCGAAAGGATCGTTTCTGCGAGATCTCTTGCTTGGTCGTGCAGCACGCCGGCATGCCAGGGTCTGCTGACACCGAGGAAGACCGGCGTGAAGGAATGGATCGTCACGATCCGGGTCTGCCGGCCTGCTTGCGCCCGGCGGTCAAGATACGCAGTCACCCGGTCATGAAACGGCGAAAAGATGATCTCGGCGCGCCGGATCCGCTCCGCCGAATCGATGCCGACATTGCCGGGAATGTCGGTGTCTTCCGACAGCACCGGAATGCTGCCTGGCGTGCCCAGTGGCCGGTTGAGGTCGATCAGCAGCCGCGAGTAACCGCTGAGGAAGGCCGGTGCATCGAGCTTCGACGACAGCAGGCGGGTCACTTCGGCGGCGCCGATATCCCAGGCGATGTGGCGCTGCAGATGGCTGGCATCGAGGCCGAGCTGCCGATACTCGGCCGGCATGTGGTTGGACGCATGCTCACACAACAGCACGATATCGGAGCGGCCGTGCTCGTTGAGGACCTCGACGGCCTCGGGCCAATCTTTTCTGGCCTGCGCGGTCATCAATAGAGCGTCCGGTAGAGATCGCAGATGGAGGCCGGATCGAGACCGGCAAGACGCTCGGACTCATGTCGCTTGAGGCCGACGAAGGTTTCGATGAAGACAGGCGCGAACCATCCCGTCACGATGCCGTCGGCCAGCAACGCGTCCAGTGCCACGGGCAGGGTTTCGGGCAGGCGCACCAGACCGAGACTCGCCCGCTCAGCCTCGCTCATCAGTGTCGGGTCGCCGGTGACCAAAGGCGGCGACGGCAGGCCCGCCTTCAGCCCTTCCAGCCCGGCGCGGATGATCGCCGCCAGCGACAGATAGGGATTGCCGGTGGCGTCAGCGGCCCGGTATTCGATGTTGTATTGCCGCGCCGGATCGCGTCCGCCGATCGTCACAGTCGGGCAGATGCGCAGCGACGCCTCGCGGTCGCGGTCGGCGAGCCAGGTATAGGACGAACTCCAGCTGTGCGGCTTCAGCCGGTAGAAGGACGACACGCTCGACGCCGTCATCGCGGTCATTCCAGGCAGATGGCGCAGCACGCCGGCACAGAAGGCGCCGGCTTTGGCGGAAAGACCTCCGGGCTGCGTTGGATCGTATGTCACCGGCTTGCCGGCCTCGTCGACAAAGCTGAAATGGATGTGGACGCCGTTGCCGACGGCAGTTGGCGCGGTTTTGGGCGCGAAGCTCGCACGCCAGCCGGCATTGCGCGCCAATTCGCGCGTGATTTCGCGGATGGCGACGGCGCGGTC
>NZ_RZPQ01001002.1:0-1717 GCF_003999135.1 Mesorhizobium sp. M7A.F.Ca.CA.004.06.1.1
CGCCCGCACCTTCGGCTTCATGAAGGATGTCGAGCGGCTGTGGGCCGCAGGCTACGCGCTCGGCTCCTCGCTGGAGAACTCGCTGGTCATCGGCGACGACAACCGCGTCATCAATATGGGCGGCCTGCGCTACCCCAACGAATTCGTGCGACATAAGACGCTGGACGCCATGGGCGACCTGGCGCTGGCCGGCGCCCGCTTCATCGGCTGCTTCCGCTCCTATCGCGGCGGCCACAGGATGAATGCCGCGGCCCTGCGCCGTCTGCTCTCGGACCGCACGGCGTTCGAGATCGTCGAGACGACGCGCCGTGAGCGTGGCCGCAGCGCCGAGATGAACGCCGTCAATGCGCCACTCTACGCACCCTGGATGATCTGATTTCCCAGGTTTTTTTCGGGTTCCATGGTGATAGCGAATGTTGCAGGAATGCACCACCCGCCAGTGAAATTGCATTGATGTCCAAGTGGCGTCCGGCCGCCACAAAAATGCGCGATTGGCCGGAGATAGCGTTGCCGGGCAAGGCGGTTATGGTTTATGGCTGCTGCCGTCGATTAATGCATGTCATTCAAAAGTGGGGACCAGTTTTGAAACAATGGCGTGCAACTGGCATTGAAATAGCGCCGAAAGGGCGAGATCCAATCATGTTCTTCAAGCGAGTTGGTCAATTGAAAGCACCGCAGAGGGCTGTTTTCCTGGCGCTTTCAGTAGTTGTTCCATCGCTCTTTCTGTCGGCCTGCATGTCGTCGGAGAAAGATATCGACCTGTCGACCTATGTCGAGCAGACCGAGCCGGCCGATGTTCTCTACAATCAGGGCCTTGCCAATCTCAATGCCGGGCGCCTGCAGGAGGCGAGCCGGAAGTTCGACGCCGTCGACCGTCAGCATCCCTATTCGGAATGGGCCCGCAAATCGATGGTGATGGGCGCTTTCGCCGACTATCGCCAGGGCAATTACGATGAGGCGATCGGCTCGGCCAAGCGCTATCTCACGCTTTACCCGTCGACCGATGACGCCGCCTATGCGCAGTACATCATCGGCTTGAGCTACTACCGTCAGATCAAGGACGTGACGCAGGACCAGAAGGAAGCGCGCCAGACCGTCCAGACGATGCAGGATCTGGTCACGCGCTGGCCAACATCGGAATATGTCGAAGACGCCAAGGAAAAGATCCGCTTCGCCAACGACCAGTTGGCCGGCAAGGAAATGCAGATCGGCCGTTACTATCTTGAGCGGCGTGAATACATCGCTGCCGTGAAGCGCTTCCGCACCGTGGTCGAGAACTATTCCAACACCCGCCATGTCGAGGAGGCGCTCGCCCGCTTGACCGAAAGCTATTACGCGATGGGTCTGACCTCGGAGGCACAAACCGCCGCCGCCGTGCTCGGCACCAACTACCCCGACAGCCCATGGTACAAGGATTCCTACAAGCTCTTGCAGAGCAATGGGCTTGCACCGCGCGAGAATGCCGGGTCGTGGATATCCAAAGCCGGGAAGATGATCACCGGCGCCTGACGTATGAGCATCGACTGAAGCGCCACAGCGCTTTTCGGATTGATCCGGTGCTCAAACAAAAAGATAGTGCGGCGCTGCGACTGCAAATGGTCGCGTGCCGTTCTAGATTCGGGTTCTGATGCTTTCCAGACTGTCGATCCGCGATATCGTCCTGATCGAGAAGCTGGATATAGACTTCCAGCCGGGTCTTTCGGTACTGACCGTCGAA
>NZ_RZPQ01001003.1:0-1709 GCF_003999135.1 Mesorhizobium sp. M7A.F.Ca.CA.004.06.1.1
ATTGCTGCGTCATCACTTCGACCATCGAAGCACGCGTCATCCTCGCAATATAGCCGATGCCGTAGATCGCCAGCGTCATTACCGGCAAAGTGAAATTATAGAAGGTGATGCCCTGGCTGGCCGAAGCCGCCGAGCCGTTCAGCCAGCCTAGCCATGAGGCGAAGATGACGGTGAAGATGACGCCCGACACATATTCAGGCGTCGCCGTCGAAGCGATCGACGCCACGGACAGCACCCGGTCGGTTCGCGACCCCTCGCGCATGCCGGCCATAATGCCGATCAGCAGCGAGATCGGCACCATCACCACCAGCACCCAGAACATCAGGATGCCCGTGGCGCCGAGTGCCGGAAACAGCTTTGAGGCGACGGTCGCCTTGAACTTGGTCGAGCAGCCGAAATCGCCCTGGAAAACGCCGGCGAAGGTCGGCACGAGCGGATCATTGCAGAAGGAGAAACGCTGCGCCGGTTTGCCGGTCGCCGGGTCTGTCACAGGTTGCTTGGGCACCACGCCCAGCCACTGCCCATAGCGGACGAAGAAGTTCTGCCGATAGCCGTGGTTGACCAGCCAGCTCTCGAGCTGCTCGGCCGACGTATGCATTTCGGTCTGGCTGATCGCCAGCTTCTTCAGATTGGGTTCGAGGTTGATCAGGAAGAAGACGACCATGGTCAAGCACAGCATCGTCAATGCCATGGTGCCAAGACGCCTGATAACGAAGGAAAGCATGGCGGCCCCCTGCCGATGGGTTGGGGTTTGAGCCGGCTATGAAAGCCAACCCTGCCGTGACCGGCGGAGCTGGCTGTCAAACAGGCCTTCGGATGCGATCAACCCTGTTTTGTTGCACGGCCTTGCCCGCGAGTCCGTAACTTTTTTGAGAAAGCGCGGACCAACGGGGACGGACGATGCAAAGAGCGGGAGAAGGGAGCGAGCCCCTTCCCCCATGTCGATGCGATCAAGCCTGTTCGAGCCAGACCTTGCCGTAGTCGCGCTCGAAGGTCGGGTGCATCTTGTAGTTCTGCACCGCCTTGACCGAGTGGCTGTAGAGTTTGCGCCAGTACGGCTGAATCATGATGCCGGAATCCTGCAGGATCTGCTCGATGTCCTTCATCATTTCCTTGCGCTTGGCGGCGTCGGCAACGGCGAGCGCCGCATTGAGCTTGGCGTCCCATTCCGGATTCGACCAGCCGGCCTCGTTCCAGGCCTCGCCGGTGCGATAGGCGATGGCCAGAACCTGGACGCCGAGCGGGCGCATGTTCCAGTTGGTCATCGACAGCGGATACTTCGTCCAGTCGTTCCAGAACGTCGAACCCGGCAGAACGGTGCGCTTCACCTTGATGCCGGCGTCGCGCAGCTGGGCGGCGATCGCATCGCCGGTGTTCTTGTGCCAGTCTTCGTCGACCGTGATCAGCTCGTGTTCGAAGTCGGCCTGGCCGGCTTCCGCCATCAGCGCCTTCGCCTTGGCCGGATCACGGGCAACCTTGGGCAGCTCGTAATATTCCGGATGGATCGAGCAGACATGGTGGTTTTCGGCGACCGAGCCGGCGTTGCCGTAGCCGAGCTGCAAGACGACATTGTTGTCGACCGCAAGCTGCAGCGCGTTGCGCACCTTCTGGTCGCCATAGGGCTTGTTGTTGACGTTGGTGCGGCAGACGATGGTCGACGCGGTGACGATTTCCGACTTCACCAGGTCCATGCCGTCGAGGATCGACAC
>NZ_RZPQ01001004.1:0-1698 GCF_003999135.1 Mesorhizobium sp. M7A.F.Ca.CA.004.06.1.1
GACAGTCTCGACACCGCGCCGTCGCCATAGGCCTATCTGCCGACGCGCAGCGTCAACGCCCAGAACAGCAGCGCCAACAGGCCGATGCCGGCGCCAAGCACACAGACGCCATTCCAGCCCATTGCACCGTAAGCCATGGTCGAGGCGATGGAGCCCAGGGCACTGCCGACCGAGTAGAAGATCATATAGCCGCCAACCAGTCGGCTGCGCGCATCCGGGCGCCGGGCGAAGATCAGGCTCTGGTTGGTGACGTGGACGGCCTGGATCGCCAGATCGAGCATGACGATGCCGGCAACGAGCAGCCACAGCGACATGCCCATGAAGGCGATCGGCAGCCAGGCTGCCATCATCAGCAGCAGGCTGAAGCCGGTGACCAACTGGCCGCGGCCGCGATCGACGAGGCCGCCGGTCCAGCGCGCACCGAGCGCGCCGGCGACGCCCGCAAGGCCGAAAAGCCCAATCTCGGTATGCGAAAGTGAAAATGGCGCAGCACTCAACGGCAGCACCAGCGGCGCCCACAGCACGTTGAAGCTGGCGAAGATCAGCATGGCCAGCACCGCCCGCACGCGCAGCAGCGGCTCCTGCGCGAACAGCAGCAGCACCGAAGCGAGCAGGCGCGGATAGGATGTGCGTGGCCGCTCCGCCTCGTGGCGCGGCAGGATCAGGTAGAGAACCATCGCCATGACAAGCGTCAACCCGGCCGAGACAAGATAAACCCAGCGCCAACCGGCGAAATCGGCGACGACCCCTGAAGCGAAGCGGGCAAGCAGGATGCCCAGGATGACACCGCTGGTGACGGTGCCGACCGCCCGCCCCCGCTGCGACGCTACGGCGAGGTCGGCAGCGAAGGCGACCAGCACCTGCACCACCACCGCAAGCAGCCCGACCACCGCCAGGCTCGCCAGCAGCATCGCCGCATTGGGCGCGACCCCGACCGCCACCAGCGCCACGGCAGACAGAATCGCCTGCCCGGCAATCAGCTTGCGGCGATCGAACAGGTCGCCCAGCGGCACGATAAAGAACAGGCCGAGCCCATAGCCGATCTGCGTTACCGTCACCACGATGCCAACCGAGGCCGGCGCGATAGCAAAATCATGCGCCATGGCGTCGAGCAGCGGATGGGCGAAATAGACATTGGCAACGCTCAGGCCGCAGGCGATGGCGAAGATCAGCGCGGTCAATCGTGACAATCCCGCAGGCGGCGGCGCCACCCGAGGCGGCCCATCGGATTGCTCGAGGCTTGTTGCACCGCTGTTCACCACCTGCATGTTCATGTCTGCTCTCTCCATAAAAGGTTTCAACTTGAAACCTCTTGCTGGATAGGCAGAACAGTTTTATGTTGCAACCGAAAATCGAATGCTGGACCAACGACTGCCATGGTGAAACGAACGAGCCACCACGAAGCGGATTGCCTCATAGCGCGACCACTGGACGCGATTGGCGACTGGTGGTCGCTGCTCATCGTGCGTGACGCGTTCGACGGCTTGCGGCGCTTCGGCGAATTCCAGAAGAGCCTCGGCGTCGCCAAGAACATCCTGTCGTCGCGGCTGCGCAATCTCGTCGCGCATGGCATCCTCGAAACGGTCCCGGCACCCGACGGCAGCGCGCACCATGAATATGTGCTGACGCAAAAGGGACGCGGCCTGTTCTATGTCCTGGTTGCCCTGCGGCAATGGGGCGAGACCTACTTCGCCGGAC
>NZ_RZPQ01001005.1:0-1697 GCF_003999135.1 Mesorhizobium sp. M7A.F.Ca.CA.004.06.1.1
GACCACCTGTCCGGGCTCGATCGACAGCGAAACGTCGTTGACAGCCTGGATGGCGCCGAAATGCCTAGAGATGTTGGTGAGTTCGAGAACCGCCACCAGCCTTTGCCTCCCCGTGATTTGCGACCTGCCGCTGTTCCCGGCGTGGATGCCGACGCTGCTTAGGCCTCGCTCTCCCCGGCTCCTCCCGAAGACGGCGTTAGCGTTCTTTTACGCAAAAGCCGGCGCACGTCAATCAATTGTCGGACGAATTGGGCCAGGACTATTTTAAAAATCCGTTTTGTAGGACAAATAGCATTGACGTTGGCGCCAAGCCGATATTAGCTAAGCGTCGGAGGAGATTATGCCGATCCCCGCTGGCGGTTCGCCGGCCGGAATCGGCGGAGGTTTGACGGCCCAGCATCCGGCGACACCTGTGTGTGAGCTGATCTGAAGCCGAATCTGGAAATGCTTATCGATCTGTCCTGGCGACACGAGCGCTCGAAACGACCCTCGGTCATCACGCATCCGGTCGATCTGTATGGCGGGCACGCCGTGTCCGTTTGTTTCAAGGGAGGACTGACATGAGGAAGACACTTTTGCTCGCCGCCGTCGCCGCAATGGCGTTGGGTGCCGGGCCGGCTTTGGCCAAGAAACAGCTCGTCATTGTCGTGAAAGGTCTCGACAATCCGTTCTTCGAGGCCATCCACCAGGGCTGCGAGAAATGGAACAAGGAAAACGCCAGCTCGGAGTATGAATGCTTCTACACCGGTCCGGCGTCGACTTCGGACGAGGCCGGCGAGGCGCAGATCGTCCAGGACATGCTGAGCAAGGCCGACACGGTGGCGATGGCGATCTCGCCGTCCAACGCGCCGCTGATCGCGCAGACGATCAAGAGCGCCAATCCGACGATCCCGATCATGACGGTCGATGCCGATCTCAGCAAGGAAGACGCAGGTCTTCGCAAGACCTATCTCGGTACCGACAATTACCTGATGGGCAAGAAGATCGGCGAGTACATCAAGAAGGGCAAGCCGAATGGCGGCACGATCTGCACCATCGAAGGCAACCCGGCAGCCGACAACATCCTGCGCCGTGCGCAAGGCATGCGTGACGCACTGTCGGGCAAGGAAGGCCTTGCGGCACTTGCCGGTGAAGGTGGCTGGACCGAAGTTCCCGGCTGCCCGGTGTTCACCAATGACGATGGCGCCAAGGGCGTGCAGGCGATGACCGACATCCTCGCCGCCAACCCCAAGCTGGACGCTTTCGGCATCATGGGCGGCTGGCCGCTGTTCGGCGCGCCGCAGCCCTATCGCGATCTGTTCGGACCGCTCAAGGACCGGATCGCCAGCAACGACTTCGTCATCGGCGCCGCCGACACGATTGGCGACGAAGTGGCGATCGCGCGTGACGGCCTTGTGACTGCTCTTGTCGGTCAGCGTCCATTCGAAATGGGCTACAAGGCACCGTCGGTGATGATCGACCTGATCGAAGGCAAGCCCGTCGCCGATCCGGTGTTCACCGGCCTCGACGAATGCACCAAGGATACGGTCGACACCTGCATCCAGAAGTAGGTTCTCGATGACGGGGCGCCCGGTTGCGGGCGCCCCGTCATTCCTGAACGGAAGCGATAATTCCCGAACGGACGCACTGGTTGGGGCAACCGGCTCCGGCTTTGCCGCGTCCGTGATCTGGGTTTTTCGGCAACGAGATCGGCGCCC
>NZ_RZPQ01001006.1:0-1697 GCF_003999135.1 Mesorhizobium sp. M7A.F.Ca.CA.004.06.1.1
CTATGCGGCAGCGGACCACGAATTCCTGATAGAGCACCCCGATCACGCGAAAACCCGCATCGGGCTGCGCCAGGATGGCGCGCAGCACACGGTCGACGCGCTCACGACGCTCGGCCAGATCCTCGGCGCTGATTTGCGGCTCCGCCGGCTCGGGGCGCATTTCCAGTGCCGCCGATTTGGCCGCCATCAGCTGGTCGAGCAGGTCCGGCGACGCCGGGCGGCGCGGCGTGCGCACCGTCTCGGGCGGCGGCGCCGCCAGGATGATCGCGCGTGCATCTTCCAGCGCGGATTCCGGCATTGCCATGAGCCGCGGCGTGCCGTTGCGCGGGCTGGTGTCGGTCGGGCCGATGCGCAGCCCCAGCGGACGGCGCGACAGCGCCGGGCCGAGCGCCATGAACTGCCCGCGTTCCAGATCGCGGAACGCTTCCGCCTGGCGTCTCTCCATGCCCAAAAGATCGGCGGCACGCGCCATGTCGATATCGAGGAAGGTGCGGCCCATGAGAAAATTGGACGCCTCGGCTGCGACATTCTTGGCGAGCTTGGCCAGCCGCTGGGTGGCAATGATGCCGGCCAGCCCGCGCTTGCGGCCACGACACATCAAATTGGTCATGGCGCCGAGCGAGAGCTTTCGCGCTTCGTCCGACACCTCTCCGGCCACCGCCGGCGCGAACAGCTGCGCCTCGTCCACCACCACCAGCATTGGGTACCAGTGGTCACGGGCGACCTCGAACAGCCCGCCGAGGAAGGCGGCGGCACGCCGCATCTGGTTCTCGGCGTCGAGCCCTTCGAGATTGAGCACGGTGGAGACGCGATGCATGCGCGCCCGCTCGCCGGCCGCCTGCAGGCCGCGCTCGGTATGCTGCTCGGCATCGATCACCAGATGGCCGTAACGGTCGCCCAGCGAGACGAAGTCGCCCTCGGGATCGATGATGGTCTGCTGCACCCAGGGCGCGCTCTGCTCCAGCAGGCGCCGCAGCAGATGCGACTTGCCGGAGCCTGAATTGCCCTGCACCAAAAGGCGAGTCGCGAGCAGTTCCTCAAGATCCAGCTTCGCCGGGGCGCCCGCGGTCGTCTGTCCCATCTCGATCGCAACGGTCATCTCGACTCAGGCGCTCCTTTCGCAGACGGGCTTATCAACTGGGTCACAGCCCGTCGAGCGTGCATGACCGCCTGCGGCGTGTTGCGCACAACTGTGCAGGCACCGCCTGGAGGGGTCATCAGCCGATGCCTGGCGCAAACTTTGGGTTGACCCCTTCGGACCACGAGGCGACACTCCACCCAACGCTACGAGTGCGAGGAGGAATGCGATGGACGAGCCCGAACGGTGGCGCCACATGTCGACGGCGCCAAAGGATGGCAGCCGCATCCTGGTCACGGTGCGTCCGTCCGAACAGGGACCGGCGGAAGTAGACCTTGCCTATTGGTCGCGTGCCGACCAGTTCGCCTCGGAAGGCTGGCGCGCGTCGGACTCCTCGCCCGGGCGCGTCATCGAATATGCCGACCCGGAACTGAAGTGCTGGATGCCGTTGCCGACGGCAAACCTCAGCCGCGCGTCCATGCCAGCGCCCTGGGAAGGCGAAGACGCCCAGCAGCTGGATGGGTCCGGGATTTAAGCGCGCGGAGAGGCCGGAGATTGGCCAATCTCCCCTCGTGCGGGAGATCGGCAGCTTCGCGGTCGGCAGTCCTCAGAACAGGAA
>NZ_RZPQ01001007.1:0-1697 GCF_003999135.1 Mesorhizobium sp. M7A.F.Ca.CA.004.06.1.1
GATGACAGGCATGTCGCCTGATTGCTTGCGTATGACCACGGCAACCTTTGGTTTTGTGGACAAATATGAACAACCAATATTGCCCGACGATAGCCAAGCAAAATCAAACATTAAAACCCATTTCGTGAGATGCCGCGAATGTAACGGTGAGCTGACGTTGCGTCAGCCGTTGCCGACGAGCGCGCGAAATATCGATAAATTACACAATGCACGAAAGATTGAAGCTGATCGCGGAATAATTGATCAATATCGTTCAATATAGCGTAAGGGCCGAATTGACTTACTTGGTCTGGGCGCTCATTGATGTGCCCGCGACACGAATCGTAGAAACTCTACCTGCACAAAATTCGTGCGATGCCCTGCTTGTAAAAAAGGGCGCAGATCGATGTAACTCTTGTTGGGGCCCGAAGACCATGGATATTGTCGAAACACCTTCCAGAAACAGCGATGCGCTGATCGAATTGACCGCCGATGTGGTGGCCGCCTATGTCAGTAACAATCCCGTGCCGGTCGGCGAATTGCCGAACCTGATATCCGATGTCCATGCTGCGCTCGGGCGTGTGGGCGGAACCGCCGAACAGCCGCCTGCCGACAAGCAGAAGCCGGCGGTCAACCCGAAGCGGTCGGTTCATGACGACTACATCGTCTGCCTTGAAGACGGCAAGAAGTTCAAGTCGCTGAAGCGCCATTTGATGACCCACTATGACCTGACACCGGACCAGTATCGCGAAAAGTGGAACCTTGACCCGACCTATCCGATGGTTGCACCCAACTATGCGGCTGCCCGGTCACAGCTTGCCAAGAAGATGGGCCTCGGCCGCAAGCGCAAAGCGCGGTAATCGCTGCCAGAGCAATTCAAGGAAAAGTGAAACGGTTTTCCCGGGAAAGCGCATAGAGCTCTCCCTTGGGAATTGCGTCAAAATAAGCCAGATCGGATCGACATCAACGGCGCCTTCGGGCGCCGTTTGATTTTTGCGCCGCGAGGCGCGGATCCGGTATGAAGGTGTCAGGCGGTCTGCTTGAGCGCTGCCTCGGCGTCGCGCTTGATGCGCTTGACCATCGAGCGAAGGCCGTTGGCGCGCTGCGGCGACAGATGTTCGTCGAGGCCGAGTTCTTTCAATGTCGCTTCCGCATCGGTCTGCTGGATTTCGCTGGCGGTCCTGCCGGAAAACAGCGCAAGTATGATCGCAACCAGTCCACGCACGATGTGAGCGTCCGAATCGCCCGTGAAGGTGATGACTGGGTCGGCTCCAGCCCCGCGTTCGGTGGTCAACCAGACCTGACTGACGCATCCCGGCACCTTGTTGGCGGCGCTGCGCTGCTCGTCGGGAAATGGCGGCAGCGCCTCGCCGAGTTCGATGACGTAGCGATAGCGGTCTTCCCATTCCTCGAGGAACGAAAAATCGTCGCGGATCGTCTGGATCGTGGTGGTCATAATGCCGGATATAGTCACGCGGCGGCTCCGCGTCACGGAAAAACAAGGACACCGCGGGCGTCGAGAGGGCAGACAGCCCGCGGTGCGCCGTCGAAGCGGCTTAATTCTGAGGCGGCAGGTTGACGGTCTCGGGCAAGACGATTTCTACGGGCAGGCTGCCGGTCATCGTCGACGTGTCGGGGCCGGCGGCGGACTTGTCGTCCATCATCGCTGCCGCGATCTTGGCGGTCTCCTTGGCGCGGGCGGTGATGGTGTGCATTGC
>NZ_RZPQ01001008.1:0-1696 GCF_003999135.1 Mesorhizobium sp. M7A.F.Ca.CA.004.06.1.1
AACGGCCGCGTCGATCCCAACCGCATGACCGGCTACTATGATTTCCCGGCCAAGCCGCTCGACTTGCAAGGCGTGCTGAGGACGCTGGCGCATACCCAGCAAGTGCGCACCTATCTCGAATCGCGGCATCCGCAGAATGCGGAATACCAGGCGCTGCGCGTCGAACTCGAATCTCTGCAGGCCAGTGCGGAAAACGAAATCGTCGTCGACCCCAAACTGTTGCTGAAGCCGGGCGGAACCAGCCCCGAACTGCCGAAGCTCCTGACCTTGATCGCGCGCAATCTCGATGACGAGATGGGCGGCGCCTATGGCGAGATCCTGTCCAGGCTGGCCACCAGCGAAGTCTATGATCCGGAACTGGTCCCGGTCATCAAGGCCGTGCAGCAAAAGGCAGGCATGAAGGGCGACGGCGTCATCGGCCCGCGCACCGTCGCGACGCTGGCCGGAACATCCAAGGCCGACAAGCTGCTGAAGGTGGAAGTGGCGCTCGAGGAACTGCGCTGGCTGCCCTCCGATCTCGGCAGCCCGCGCGTCTTCATCAACCAGCCGGCCTTCACCGCGAGCTACATCGACAATGGCGAGGAAAAGCTCAAGACGCGTGTCGTCGTTGGCCGGACCACCAACCAGACCTCCTTCTTCTACGACCAGATCAAGCAGGTCGATTTCCATCCCTATTGGGGCGTGCCGCAATCGATCATCGTCAACGAGATGCTGCCGAGATTGCGCAACGATCCGGGCTATCTCGACCGGTCCGGCTATGAGGTGACGGATTCGCGCGGCAAGCGCATTCCTTCGTCGGCGGTCAACTGGGGCGCCTATGGCGCGAACATCCCCTACAGCGTGCGCCAGCAGCCGAGCGAGGCCAACGCGCTGGGCGAGTTGAAGATCCTGTTCCCCAACAAGCACGCGATCTACATGCACGACACGCCGCAGAAATCATTCTTCCAGCGTGATATGCGCGCGCTCAGCCATGGCTGCGTGCGGCTGCAGGACCCGCGCGGCATGGCGGCGGCGGTGCTTGGCACCTCCGTGGACTATATCGCCGAGAAGCTGAAGCACGGCCACTCGACCGAGAATGTGACACGCACCATCCCGGTCTATGTCGCCTATTTCACCGCCTGGCCTGATCTGTCCGGCAAGGTCGAATATTTCGGCGACGTCTACGACCGCGACTCGCGCCTGAAGCAGGCTCTGGACGCCACGGAGGCGGTTCGCTCGCCTTCGAGTTGATCCAGGGCTTTCGCTAGGCCGTTAACTCATAAATACGGCATGACCGAAAGCGGAAAGGCGGCTGAGAGGGAACGAGGAGCGGCGGCTACCGTTATCGAACAAGCTCAAAACGCAACTGTGATCCTGTTTCGGTAGGGACGAACGATGTTGAGCGCTCGAAGCGGAGGCGCCTATGTCGAGCCATTATGCGATTCTCGAAGCCCCCTCCACGCTGGGCCTGGCGACCGACGGTGTGGAGCGCTTGCCTGGCCGGCTCCTGGACCTTGGCCTTGCGGAGCGCATCCAGGCGCGCCGCGCCGGGCGGCTGGCTGTGCCTGCGAAGGACCCGACGCCCGATTCCGAGACAGGCACCCTGAACGCCAGGGCAATTGCGCAGTGGTCGCCCAAGCTCGCCGACGCCGTGGAAGCGGTGCTTGACGCAGGCGGGTTTCCAGTGGTGCTGGGCGGCGATTGCACGATCGTGCTG
>NZ_RZPQ01001009.1:0-1689 GCF_003999135.1 Mesorhizobium sp. M7A.F.Ca.CA.004.06.1.1
GTTCTCGGCTGCCTTGACCGGTGTGCCCGAGGGCACGGCGATGTCGACGCCGTCTTTGCCGGAGCCGAAACCGGAGATCACGCGACCGCGCACCGGCCAGCGCATCTTGCCGATGCCGGTGGCGTCAGGCGCGACGGCATCGTCGGCCTCGGCCTGCTGGATGACCTTCGAATCCTTCTTCGGCGGCGTGTAGGACGCCAGCGTTTCCGACGGCGTGGTCTTTGCCGCGGGCTGCGTCGTGGCCGTCGTCACCGGATCGACCTTGGCCGGTTTGGCGGCGGCGACGGTCGCGGTTCCACCCGCCGGCACCTTCAGGGTCTGGCCGATCTTGAGCAAGCCATCCTGCATGCCGTTGGCCTGCTTGATGGCAACGACTCCGACACCGGTTTTCCTGGCAATCGAGGAAAGCGTGTCGCCCGACTGAACCGTATAGGTGCCAGCTGCATTGGTCGCCTTGGCCGCGGCTACCTGCGGCTTGGGCTCCTTGGGCTGGCTCGCGGCGGCCGACGTATCGACCTGAGCGGTGGATTTGCCCTCCCTAGGCTTCGGCTGCTGCGGCAGGACGGCGACTTTGTCCGGCGCAGTGGCCGGCAGGTTGTGCTTGGTGTCTTTCGCCGGCTTGGCATCCGCGAGCTTCGGCTCGCTCTTGCTCGAATAGGCGTAGGCCGGGATGACCAGCTTCTGGCCGGTCTTCAGCCCCTTGGTCGCGCTCAGCCCGTTGACCTTCATGATCACGTCGGACGGCACCTTGTAGCGCTGCGCCAGGCCGCCGATCGTTTCGCCGTCCCTGACGACGATCTCGGTTGCATGCGGAGTGCCGGAAGCAGCCACGCGGGGTTCGTCAGGTTGCGAAACCTTGAAAGGCGATGCCACCGGGGCGACGGTGCCGGTCGTGGTCCTGTCGACATGCGGTGCGGGAGCCAATGCGGTGCGCACCGGCTTCGATACCGGCGCCACTTCGGGAGCCTGGGCAACGGGCGGAGGCAGCGGCCGCGTCGAGACCGGATCGAGGCTGGAGCGGCTGACCGACTGTGTATGGCTGCCATCGATCGGAGCGGCGGCGACATCGCCCGGATAAGGCTGCTGTACGGCATCCTGCTTGTTGATGATGGTGCGCTGATTGTTGGTCGAGGATGTAAAGACGTCGTCGACGCCATTGAACCGCGAAACTTGGGAACTGCACCCCGCAGCAGCACCCGCGACCATCAGTATGGCGCAGCCTCGCGCCAGATTGCGACCGCTTGTCTTCAAAACACTGAGTTGCATCGCACTAACCCGCACATACCCGGTACAAACTAGGCATGATTAAAGCGCGTTAATGTTACTCGACGGTTAACCCCATGGAATCCGGCGCAATTTTTCTTAAAATATTAGAGAGCGAGCCCAGGGGAGATTTTCAGGTCATGCCGGCCGGGGTCGAAGACGCACCCGACGCGGCGCGGCCTGAACATCGACATGCGCGCTAGATGATAGCGGCGACACCGCGCAGGATCGGCTGCAGGCGAACGAGGCCGATGTCTTCACGCTCGAAGCGGCTGCCGACCTTGGTCAGCTTGGCCAGCACCTGTTCGCCCTCTTCGGGGCCGATCGGCGCGATGACGATGCCGCCGCTCGACAATTGGTCGAGCAGGAAACGCGGCAGGCTGTCGAAGGACGCCCATGCAACGATGCGATCGAACGGCCCTTCAT
>NZ_RZPQ01000100.1:0-12059 GCF_003999135.1 Mesorhizobium sp. M7A.F.Ca.CA.004.06.1.1
GCAAACCCTCCGCCCGCCGGTCTTTCACGCGACGGCGTGAAGGGCGCGATCTCCATGAGGTCCTCGGGCGCCGAGCGGCTGGCGCGGCACTGGCGCACGAAGGCAGCGGCCACCTGTTCGGCGCCATGTCTGGCGAGCAGCGCGTCGATGAAACCGCGTTCGTCGTCCTTCACCGGCTCGTCGAAAACCGGGTCGGCCAGGATGCGCTCGTCGTCGCGCCGCATCACGTCGTCGGCCGAGGGCGGGCTCGCCCATGTTGCCTTGAGGCCGGCGTTCTGCAGCAGCCGCTCGGTGCGCTTGCGGGCGCTGTTGGGCACGATCAGCGCGCTGACGCCCTTGCGCCCGGCGCGGCCGGTGCGGCCGCTGCGGTGAAGCAGCGTTTCCGGATTGGTCGGCAGATCGGCATGGATGACCAGCTCCAGATTGGGCAGATCGATGCCGCGCGCCGCGACATCGGTGGCGATGCAGACTTTTGCGCGGCCGTCGCGCATTGCCTGCAAGGCATGGCTGCGCTCGTTCTGGCTGAGCTCGCCCGAAAGCGCCACGACGGAGAAGTTGCGGTTGTTGAAGCGCGCGGTCAGATGATTGACGGCGGCACGCGTGTTGCAGAACACCAGCGCGTTCTTGGCTTCGTAATAGCGCAGCACGTTGATGATGGCGTTCTCGCGGTCGGGCTGGGCGACGCTCAGCGCCCGGTATTCGATGTCGAGATGCTGCTTCTCCTCGCCGGCGGCCGAGATGCGCACCGCATCGCGCTGGTAGCCCTGGGCGAGCGTGGCGATCGAGCGCGGCACGGTGGCCGAGAACATCAGCGTGCGGCGTTCGGCCGGAGCAGCGTCGAGGATGAATTCGAGGTCTTCGCGAAAGCCGAGATCGAGCATTTCGTCGGCCTCGTCGAGCACCACCGCCTTCAGCGCCGACATGTCGAGCGAGCGCCGGGTGATGTGGTCGCGCAGCCGGCCGGGCGTGCCGACGACGATATGGGCGCCGCGCTCCAGCACACGCCGCTCCGAGCGCATGTCCATGCCGCCGACGCATGACGCCACGGTGGCGCCGGTCAGTTCGTAGAGCCATTCCAGTTCGCGCGTCACCTGCAAGGCGAGTTCGCGCGTCGGCGCCACCGCCAGCGCCAGCGGTGCGGCGGCGTGGCCAAAGCGCTCCGCGCCCTCAAGCAGGGTCGGCGCCAGAGCGAGGCCGAAGGCCACCGTCTTGCCGGAGCCTGTCTGCGCCGAAACCAGCGCATCGGCCTCGCCGAGTTCCGGCGCCACAACCGCCTTCTGGACGGGCGTCAGCTCGGAATAGCCGCGTTTTTCCAGCGCCCTTGCCAGCGCGGGAACGAGTGCATCGAAGTTGGACATCTTACTCTTTCGGAATTCGGATTCTTATATGCCCAGCAATGGGCCTGTCTTCGGCGGGCGTCGGGACGCTCCATGAGCCGGATGGTCATGCCGTTCGTACTTCGTGCCGCCGCCATTGTACAGGGCAACAGGACGCTCATCGCAATTGACTCTTGACGCAAACCGCGTAAAAGCCCGCTTTGAACGGGATCGTTTTTCGATGCGCGGCCTTTTGATGGCTCTTCTTGCATTCGATGCCCCCAGCCTCAATGCACATCATTGGGCCGGGCGCGTCGGCGCGTCCCCTCGTTCCAGCAAAACTATGGCCAAAACCACCACCAAAACGGTGTGACTCCCTTGGCCTAACCACCCTCTCCCGGGTTCGGCCCGGGGGACGGAACCCGCATCGGCCAGCGGGTTTCTCCAAAAACCAAGCGGAGAGGGACAGGAGATTTTTCGATGAGTTTCAAGGTAGCGATCGTCGGCGCCACGGGCAATGTGGGCCGGGAAATGCTCAACATACTGGAAGAGCGCGGCTTTCCGGTAAGCGAAGTCGTGGCGCTGGCGTCGCGGCGCAGCCAGGGCACGGAAGTGTCGTTCGGCGACCGCACGCTGAAGGTGAAGACGCTCGACCAGTATGATTTTTCCGACACCGACATCTGCATCATGTCGGCCGGCGGCAGCGTCTCCAAGGAATGGTCGCCGAAGATCGGCAAGCAGGGCTGCGTCGTCATCGATAATTCGTCGGCCTTCCGCTACGACCAGGACGTGCCGCTGATCGTGCCGGAAGTGAACCCGGACGCGATCTCGCTGTTCACGCGCAAGAACATCATCGCCAATCCGAATTGCTCGACGGCGCAGCTGGTGGTGGCATTGAAGCCACTGCATGACTTCGCCACCATCAAGCGTGTCGTCGTCGCCACCTACCAGTCGGTGTCGGGCGCCGGCAAGGAAGGTATGGACGAACTCTTTACCCAGACCCGCGCGGTCTTCGTCGCCGATGGCGTCGAGGTCAAGAAGTTCACCAAGCGCATCGCCTTCAACGTCATCCCGCACATCGACGTGTTCCTCGACGACGGCTCCACCAAGGAAGAGTGGAAGATGGTCGCCGAGACCAAGAAGATGCTCGACCCCAAGATCAAGCTGACGGCGACCTGCGTGCGCGTGCCGGTGTTCATCGGCCATTCGGAAGCGGTCAACATCGAGTTCGAAAAGCCGATCACCGCCGACGAGGCGCGGGATATCCTGCGTGAAGCCCCAGGCTGCCAGGTCTTGGACAAGCGCGAGGACGGCGGCTACATCACGCCGCTGGAATCGGCCGGCGAGGACGCCACCTTCATCTCGCGCATCCGCGAGGATTCGACCATCGACAATGGCCTGTCGATGTGGATCGTCTCCGACAATCTGCGCAAGGGCGCCGCACTCAACGCGGTGCAGATCGCCGAGTTGCTGGTCGAGCGCGGCCTGATCCAGCCGAAGAAGAAGGCGGCTTAGTTTTCGCTCACGGGCCGTATCGCCGCTGCCGCGGCGGGCCCTCCGCGGGGGCGCCGAACGATCGGCGGCCCGCAGTCGCGTGCTCGGCCTTTGGCCGTTAGCTCCCTTCTCCCCGTTCACGGGGAGAAGGTCCCGGCAGGGGGATGAGGGGCAGCACCAGCCTCAGCTTCGATTCTCAGCCGCCAACCCAACCAGCAGCTCCAGCGCTTCCTCCGCCCGGTCGGCGGGGACGAACAGATGGTCGTGGTAGAAGGCCGAAACCGGGTTCACGCCCATGCCGGCGGCGGCGAGGCGCGTGGTGATGGCGGCGAGGAAGCCGACGGCCTCCAGCGACGAATGGATGTTCAGCGTGACCATCCGGCAGCGGAATGACGCGGTCAGTGCCGCAGCGATGGCCTTCTCCTCGGTTACGATCAGCGTCACGCCCTCGCGCTCGCGAAACACCATCACCGGCTCGAGGCCTTCCGGCTGAGCGACGCCAGGCGCCAGCGTGGCGAAGACATAGGTGCCGGCCAGCAGTTCCGGCGTCATCGATGCCAGCAGTGTCTTCAGATCGGTCTCGCCGGTCATTCGTTTCTCTCGCCTGCAGAAATGGGCCGCAGCCCACGTGCTCTTCAATATCCGCGACCGGCGCGTGCCGATAGTCCTGGCGCTGCAAGGACGACATGGCGATGTCGCTGGCGGCTGGGCTTGCGGACCTGTCGCATCGCACAATAGAGGAGCTGAGGGCCGATGCCGGTCCGTGAAAGGCCTTCGATGATCGTTCGCCCGCGCCCCACATTCCTGCAGCTGTTCTTCATCATGCGCGGTTCGGTCGTGCCACGCATCCTGCCGCAGATATTGGGCTTCGCGCTCTATTCCGCGATCATCCTGGCCGTGGCGCGCCGGTTCCAGCTTGATTTCAGCGTCTTCAACATCACGCCTTTCGGCCTCGTCGGCGTGACATTGTCGATCTATCTCTCGTTCCGCAACAACGCCGCCTACGACCGTTGGTGGGAGGCGCGCAAGCTGTGGGGCGCGCTGGTCTTCGAAATGCGCAACCTGGCCCGCGCCACCACCAGCCTCATCCCGGACCAGACCGAGCAGCGCGCCCTGCTGATGGAAGCGCTCGCCTTCTGTCATTTCCTGCGCGGGCAGTTGCGCAAGATCGACAGCATGAAGGATGCCCGCGCCTTCATCGACGCCGAGGCGGACAAGGCCGCAGCCTTTTCCAATCCGGCAGATGAGATGGTCAGGCGCATGGGCCGGCGTGCCAATGCGCAGCGCCGGGCGGGCGATGTCGACTCGATCGGCTTTCGTATCCTCGATGAGAGGCTCGCGTCGATCGCCGCCATCCAGGCCGGCTGCGAGCGGATCGCCGGTACGCCGTTACCCTTCGCCTACACGCTGCTGGTGCATCGCACGGCCTATATCGTCTGCCTGCTGCTGCCGATCGGCCTGATCTCGACCACCGGTTGGGCAACGCCGCTGTTCACGGCGCTGATCGCCTACACCTTCTTCGGCCTCGACGCGCTTTCGGAAGAGCTCGAGGATCCGTTCGGCACCGAGGCCAACGACCTTGCACTCGACGGCCTCTGTCGTGTCTGCGAAATCTCGGTATTCGAAGCGCTGGGCGAGACCCCGCCGAAGATGATGCCGGCGGAAAAGTTCTATTTTTCGTAGGCGAAGGCGCGCGGGCTTAAAACAATCCGGACCTCTGTCGGATCGCAGCCCCATGCCACGTCCTTGGTTCGACCCCAGCGAAAAGGGCTCGAACCACTAGGAGGGACCACCATGAGCATTTCCGAAACCGCGCCCGTCTCGCCGGGCGCTTTATGGACCGGCCGCGCGCTCAGCGGCGTTATCGTGCTGTTCATGATCTTCGATGGCGTCATCAAGCTGCCGCCGCTCGATGTCGTCACCCAGACGATGGTGCCGCTCGGCTGGCCGGCCGATGCCAATGTCGCGCGCATGCTGGGCGTCATCAGCCTGATCTCGACCGCTCTCTATGCACTGCCGCGCACCTCGGTGCTCGGCGCCATCCTGCTCACCGCCTATATGGGCGGCGCTATCGCCACCAATGTCCGCGTCGACAACCCGCTGTTCTCGCACATGCTGTTCGGCGTCTATCTCGGCATTATCCTGTGGGGCGGCCTGTATCTGCGCGATGCCAGGGTCCGCGCGCTGATCCCGTTCAGCCGTTAGATCCAGATCGAAGCATCGCTTTCCGCTGAAAGCCTGACCCTTTGCCGGGTAATGTCTCAGGGATCGAATCGCGGAGTTGCGAGTTAGAGATTCGCCTGGCGGCGGAGGCGGCTCCTATCGGAGAGGAACGATGATGAAGAAAATGATGCTTTTGATGGCGCTGCTGGTGCCGCTCGCCGCTTGTTCGCAAACGGAAAAAGGCGCGGCCGTAGGCGGCCTCGGTGGCGCTGCCGTCGGTGCGGCGGTCGCTGGCGATCCGGTTGAAGGCGCCGTCGTCGGTGGTGCTGTCGGCGCCGTTGCCGGCGCGCTGATCGGCCGGGCGAGCGAGCGTGGCGAATGCCGCTACCGTGATCGCCGTGGCCGCGTCTACGTCGACCGCTGCCCGGACGGTTATTGATCGGCAGCTCTTACAGACAGAACTGGACAGGAAAACGGCGGGCACATGGCCCGCCGTTTTCCTGGATGCGAATAGAGCAATTATTCGGCGGTGGCGGCTTCCGCCTCGGCCGGTGCAGCGGCGGCGGCCGCAACAGCAGCAGCGGCATCTTCCTGCGCCTTCTTCAGAAGGGCAGCGCGTTCCTGCGCCTTCTTGCCCGGCTCGGCCTTCTTCGGGTTGGAACGGGCGTCGCGCTTGACGAGGCCGGCCTCGTCGAGGAAGCGCAGCACGCGGTCGGTCGGCTGGGCGCCATGCGCCAGCCAATGCTTGACGCGGTCGGCGTCGACCTTGACGCGTTCGCCGTCCTTGGGCAGTAGCGGGTTCCATGAGCCGATCGACTCGATGAACCGGCCGTCACGCGGCGAACGGGCGTCGGCAATGACGACGTGGTAGTAAGGACGCTTCTTCGAGCCCGCACGGGCCAGTCGGATCTTCAAGGGCATTTATTTTCTCCTAAAAAGGCTGATTTGGTTGGTCGGTTGGTGGCTGGTTTCTCAGCCGGCTTTCATCACGCCGTTGGAAGCGGCGATCTGTTCGTGGTGGCGGATCACTTCGCGGACGACGAAGTTGAGGAATTTTTCCGCGAAATCCGGGTCGAGATGGGCATCCTTCGCCAGCTGGCGAAGCCGGGCGATCTGCTGCTGCTCGCGTGCCGGGTCGGCCGGCGGCAGGCCATGCGTCGCCTTCAGCACGCCGACCGCCTTGGTGCAGCGGAAGCGCTCGGCCAGCATGTGGATGAGGGCCGCGTCGATGTTGTCGATCGAGGCGCGGTAATCGGCCAGGAGAGCGCGGGCGTCGGCCATGTCCTTCTCTTCGTTCATGGCGTCCTCACTTCTTCTTGCCAAGGCCGGGCAGCCCGCCACCGCCGAGGCCGGGGAGCCCGGGGAGTTTCATGCCGCCGGGCAGACCGGGCATTCCGCTGGGCAGGCCACCGCCGCCAGGAAGGCCTTTCATGCCGCCGCCGAGGCCGGCTGCCTGTGCCTGCTTCTGCAAAGCTTCGAGCTGCTTGGGGTCCATCTTCGACAGGTCCGGCATGCCGCCGCCCATCATGCCGCCCATCATGCCGCGCATCAGGCCGCCGCCTTTGCCCTTGCCGCCCATCGCCTTCATCATGTCGGCCATGCCGCGGTGCATCTTGAGCAGCTTGTTGATTTCGGCCGCGTCGGTGCCGGAACCGGCGGCGATGCGCTTCTTGCGCGAATGCTTGAGCAAATCGGGATTGGCGCGCTCGGCCTTGGTCATCGACGAGATGATGGCGAGCTGGCGGCCGAACATCTTGTCGTCGAGACCGGCGGCGGCCATCTGGTCCTTCATCTTGCCCATGCCGGGCATCATGCCCATGATGCCGCCCATGCCGCCCATCTTCGACATCTGCTGAAGCTGACCGGCGAGATCGTTCAGGTCGAACTTGCCCGACTGCATCTTCTTGGCCATCGCCGCCGCCTGTTCGGCGTCGATGTTCTCGGCGGCCTTTTCGACGAGCGAGACAATGTCGCCCATGCCGAGGATGCGGTCGGCGATGCGCTTGGGGTGGAATTCCTCCAGCCCGTCCATCTTCTCGCCAGTGCCGATCAGCTTGATCGGCTTGCCGGTGACGGCGCGCATCGAAAGAGCCGCACCGCCACGGCCGTCGCCGTCCATGCGGGTCAGGACGAGGCCGGTGATGCCGACGCGCTCGTCGAAGCTCTTGGCCAGGTTGACTGCGTCCTGGCCGGTCAGCGAATCGGCGACCAGCAGGATTTCGTGCGGGCTCGACACCTTCTTGATGTCGGCCATCTCGACCATCAGCGGCTCGTCGATATGGGTGCGGCCGGCGGTGTCGAGGATGACGATGTCGTGGCCGCCGAGCTTGGCCGCCTGCACGGCGCGGCGGGCGATGTCGACCGGCGACTGGCCGTCGATGATCGGCAGCGTGGCGACCTTGACCTGTTCGCCGAGCTGGCGAAGCTGCTCCTGCGCGGCGGGGCGCCGCGTGTCGAGCGAGGCCATCAGGACCTTCTTGTTCTGACGCTCGGAAAGACGCTTGGCGATCTTGGCCGAAGTGGTCGTCTTGCCCGAACCCTGCAGGCCGACCATCATGATGACGATCGGCGCCGGGGCATTGAGATCGATGGCGACGCCTTCGGCGCCGAGCATCTCGACCAGTTCGTCATGGACGATCTTGACGACCATCTGGCCGGGCTTGATCGACTTGACCACGGCAGCGCCGACGGCCTTCTCGCGCACCTTGTCGGTGAAGGAGCGCACCACTTCCAGCGCCACGTCTGCTTCGAGCAGCGCACGGCGCACCTCGCGCAGCGCCGCCGAGACATCAGCCTCCGATAGCGCGCCGCGGCCGGTCAGGCCGTTCAGGATCGAACCAAGACGTTCCTGTAGCGATTCAAACATTCGTTTTCCTTTTCCCTGGCATCCGGATGATGCCCGAGAGGTAATGCGTTCGCGCCCAGTGTCCAACCAAAAGCCAAAACCAAAAAGCACCCGGGGGCGCTCAGCGCTGCCGGGTGTTGGCCTCCAGGATCGATTTACAGCACTTCACCTCAAAGAGGTTTCGGCGTCCTGGTCGGCTTGCTCGGAGGGATACTCGTCGCGGAATTCGGGGCGTGTAGACAGGAAATCGGACACGGAGTCAAGACGAAGACCGGATTGCAGGGCGTGCGGCAGCCACGGCAGTGGTTGCCGGCATGCGAATTGGGCAAACAATTCTGCGCGCGAGGGGTCTTTGGAAACCCTGATTAACTAGACGGCTCGGCTGTGATCTTCACCCCGAGCGCCTTTGTGACACCCAGTAGCGTCGAAAGGCGCGGGTCACCGTCTGGCCTCAGTGCTTTGTAAAGAGCTTCACGAGTGACGCCTGCTTCCTTTGCAACAGCGGTCATGCCGCGCGCACGAGCAACAATGCCGAGCGCGTTTGCTATATAGCCAGGGTCGCCGGTCGCAAAGGCGTCGGCCAGCAGCTCGGCCTGCCCTTCGGCGCTGCCAAGATGCTCGGCGGGATCAAACGGAACGGTTTCGATTGCCATGATCATAGCTCCCTGGCCATCTGAATGGCCTTTTTGATGTCGCGGCCCTGGCTGGACTTGTCGCCGCCGCAAAGCAGGATAATGATTTCGTTGCCGCGCTTGATGAAATAGAGGCGGTATCCAGGGCCAACGTCCAACCGAAGTTCGCCGATGCCATCGAAATACTTCACGTCTCCGATGAGGCCGGACTGGACGCGGGCGATGCGGATCGCGATCTTTTCGGCGGCCCGCTTATCCCTCAGGCTGTTGAGCCAGTCGCGAAAGTCGGTGGTTTGGCGAACCTCGACCATCTGTGAACTATAGTTCACAGGCTTGATGTGTCAATCCATATGTGAAGAATAGTTCACAGTCCGCAACAGCCTAGACGGATTTCCCGGCTCGACTATGGAAATTCGGCGGCGACCTTGAGCGGCGAACGCGGATGTAGAAGCAGCACGATGGTCAGCATGCTGCAGGCGATGCCGATGAAGGCGATGAGAACCGCATCCGACGTCGCCCAGCCCGGTCCCTCGAGCGGCCTGGCATTGAACAGGGCGAAGGAATTGTAGCTTTCCTGATGCGAGATCAAGAGAAACCCGGTCAGGTTGTTGCCGAGATGAGCACCCAGTGCGGCGCCGAGATTGCCGGTTGCGTAGACGATAAGCGTCAGCAGCAGCGCGAAAGCGGCGATCGACGCCAGCACGCAAGCATTGATGGCTGGTGACGAACTCGCGCTCCAATGCAGCGAGGTGAACAGCAGGGCCGGCAGCAGGGCCCAGATTACCGGGCTCGTGAACCGGCTGGCGAGACCGCGCAGCAGATAGCCGCGAAACAGCAGCTCTTCCGAAGAGGTCTGCACCAAGGTGAGCGCGGCGATCGGGATCGCAAACAGCAGCCAGGATGACAAGCTGATCGGGCCACGCGTGATCTGCGGCTGCAAGAGATAGAGCAGGACCTCGGATATGAACGACGTGATCAGCACGGCGATCAGCCCTTTGAGGAAGTCGGGCCATGAAACTCGTCGGCTGTTGCCGATCAGCGCCGACAGCTTCTCGCCATGCACCCAGCGCATCGCGACCCACAGGCCGATCCAGATGCCGGCAAACGAGACGAGCGCGGTGAGGATGCCGAGGGGCGAAGCGAGGAAGCCCTGAATGCCGGATGATGGGGTCGCCTGCCAGGCGATGAACGCATAGGTGCCGCCGACCAGCACGGCCACGGTGGTTGCTGCCCAAAAAAGGACCACGATCCCCGTTCCGAGCAACAGGCGCGGTAAGGTCGTCCTGGCGTTCGGCGAATGCCTGTAACGCTCGAAGGCGGCCGGATCGATGGTCACGCGGGCTCCCTTGCCAAAGTCATCGCCTATTGACTAACCGATGGCCGGGAAAATCGGAATGGTTTTCCGCAAAGGACTAGGCCAGAGCGCAGGAGAGCGCCGCGCGGCGGCGCGGCCTGCTGGCGGCCGCTGCTGTCACAGCGGCCGCTTGTCGTCAGCGAACGACGTACATGATGCGCCGGGTCTGCGGATCGATCAGCGCCCGCTGGCCGTTCACATAGACATAGCGGTAATTGTAGTCCGGAATCTCGCGCAGCTCGACGGTGTCGGGCAGGGTCGCGCCGGTCACCACTTCGCCTTCGAGATAGATGGGATCGAGGCGATGTGTATCGACATAGGTGCGGACTTCAGCCGGAGGCGGCGGGAAGTCATCCACGACCGGATCGCTGGCGATGATCGCGCCGGTATAATCGGTCGAGTAGTTGCCGATGTCCTCCGGCGGCGAGACGACAGCAACGCTGGAGCGCCGTTCCGTCAGCACCACGCGGCTGCCGCCGATATCGGCCGTCACATAGTCGGAATAGACCCAGCCCTGGCCGCCGGCCTCGGCTATGGTGCACCATTTGCTGTTTTCGATGCAGCCATTGAGCGTTGCCGACTGGCCGGCGGCGAGCACGCCGATCACGGGATATTGCGGGCCGGGTCCGGCGCGCACGTTAAGATCGGTGACGGCTGAGACGGCGGTATCGGCAAACGCGGCGCCTGACATCACGGTCAGCATTCCGGCTACCGCAGGAAACAACAGGGATTTCATGGTTTCTCTCCGTTTTCATGGTCCCTCGCCAGCGAAAACGGGGCAGCAGCTCATGCGTTCCCGCTAAAGCGCCTGCGCCAACTCACGATTTGTTCCGTGTTCTCCAGGCAAATCGGTCAGAAGTTCGTGAACGAATTCCAATTTCCGTGCCGTGACGTCCGAAATGACAAAGGGGTAGAGGTCGGGCAGGCCCATGCAGCGGTTGATCGAATTGGAGGCTTCCGACAGCACCAGCCAGCGGGGAAGAATCTTTTCGAAAGGCTGGGGCGCGGTCGCCGGCTCCGAGGGTGCGGCCTGCAACCCGCCGCCTGTGTCGCCGCGCGGCAAGTCGTTGGCCTCCACCGTCTCCAGCCGGCCGAGCGGAAAGTTCAGCGCGTGCACCATTTCCAGCGTGTCGGTGATGTGCAGGTGATGAGCCCAGGTCTCGGCCCAGTCTTCCCATGGATGCGAGGTCGCATAGGCCGAGATGTGGCCTTGCTGCCAGTCGGGCGGCGCACCATTGGCATAATAGGCCTTCAGCGCCTGTTCGTAATCGGCGCGGTCGTCGCCGAACAGTGCGCGGAAAGCTTCGAGCCTGTGCGGATCGTCGCGGATGAGGCGGTCCCAGTAATAGTGCCCGAGCTCGTGGCGGAAATGACCGAGCAAGGTGCGGTAGTTCTCGCCCATCTCGACGCGCCGCTTCTCGCGCTCGGCCGAATCCGCCTCGGCGACGTTGAGCGTGATCAGGCCATTGTCGTGGCCGGTAAGAATCCGCTCGCCGCCGGGGCCGCCGCCGATCGGATCGGCGAGGAAGTCGAATGCCAGGCCGATCTCGTCGGCCGGGTTCTGCTTGGGCGCCACCGGCAGCCCGAAGGCCAGCAGCGAGTAGATGGCGCGCTTCTTCGCCGCTTCGACACGGATCCAGCGGCGGCGGTTGCCGTCGACGGAGAGATCCGGGATCAGCTGGTTCAGCACGCAAGCGCGGCAAAAAGCGTGACCCGGTTCCGCCATCCAGTTGCAGGCGCATTCATCGGCGTTGGTGCACTGGAAGACGCCATCGACGCCCGCCAGCGCAAAACAGGCGTGCTCGGGATCGTAGAGCACGGGGTTCCCGCAGTTCAGGCACTGGGCGTTCTCGAAATAGATGCGATGGCCGCAATGCGGGCAGTCGAAGAGTTTCATGTCGGTCTCAATTCACCGGAGGTGACACAAATGTTCACGGCGGCCCGTGCCCAACGCGAACAGCCGCGCGGTGTTCCACATTACCTGAAGCTATTTGGCCGCAAGCTGGGCGACAACCTGCCTTGCCACCGCCTCGCCCGACAGCCGTGCGCCGCCGCAGGTCTGGACCAGCGAGCCGGCCAGATGCTCGCCGGCGAAGAAGATCTTGTCGGCCACCGGCTGCATGAGTGCGGCGCGCGCCAGTGAACGGCCGGGGCGGGCCGCGGCATAGGCGCCGCGCACGAAGCGCTCGCCGCCCCAATTGGTCATCATTGCGCGTCCGACATGCTTGCGCGTATCGCCGCCGAAGATGCCGCAC
>NZ_RZPQ01001010.1:0-1684 GCF_003999135.1 Mesorhizobium sp. M7A.F.Ca.CA.004.06.1.1
GATGAATGACGGCGCCTACTGGAACGCGCTGGAGCGCTTTGCCGGCGACGTCTGCGTCAAAGCCGATGTCGAATGCATCAGTTTTCGCGATTATGTTTCGCGACAGGACGCTGGCCAAAGGCAGGTCTCGGTCGGCGGCTGAGCCGCCAACCCGGTTCGATTTCCAAAGCCTCGGTTTTTAGGCTGGGTCCTCGGCGCTCTGTCTTGCCAGATAGCGCTGGTCGATTTCAGGCAATGGCTCGCCTTGCAGCGTCGCTTCGAAGGCACGCAGGCGCTTGTGGACAGATTGCAGCTCGACGATGGTCGACCAGGAGGAGAGCAGAAACTGCAGCGACCCCGTCACCTTGCCGAATGCGTTCGAAATCTGGTTCAGCGCGCCGAACGTTATCTTGTGCGCCACCAGTGAGGGACCAAGGATCAGCAGCGAGAAAATGTTGTCGGCCTGCAGGTAGGTGTAACGGACGACGTTGAAATAGATGTAGTGGAAATACAGCCTGAAATAATTGTGACGAACATTCTCGAACAGCTCGGCGGTGGTGGCCGGCTGGGCGCGGTCCGCATGATCCTCGCCGTAGACGAGTTCCTTGCGGTAGGCGGCTTCGACACGCTGGTTGCGGAACTGCAGCCCTGGAAGTTTCAGACCGGCAACCATGACCGAGATCGTCCCGAACAGACACCAGGCAAGGGCCGCGACAACCAATGGCTGCGGGATCGCGCCGATAATCGGCAACTCAGTGATATGGGCCTGCAACTGGATCATGACCGGCAGGAATGCGATCAATGTCATGATCGACTGGACGAAGCTGGAGCCGAGGTCTTCCATGATCTGCGAGAACCGCATCGTGTCTTCCTGGATACGCTGCGAGGCACCCTCGATATGGCGTAGCCTGCTCCAATTCTCGACGAAATAATTGTTCATCGCCGTGCGCCAGCGGAAAATCCAGTGGCTGACGATGAAGGCATTGACCACCTGCACATTCATGCCGACCAGCGCGAGCCACGAAAAATCCGCCAATCCGATATAAAATTCGCTGTTGGTCGACTTTCCAGTCCCCGACATCAGTCCCTGCACATAGTCGAAGAATGGTCCGTACCAGGCGTTGACGGCGACACTGACCTGCACATTGAAATAGATGAAGAACAGGATGACCGCGGTCATCAGGATCGACCAGCGCTGCCACGGATGCGGCGAATACCAGCTCCAGAATGCGTAGAAGACGGCCACGCAGAACACGAAATAGAGATAAAACCATAGAAACGGCGGCGACATGAGGATCGCGATGCCGATGATGGGCGGCGCACCGGCCACTGCGGGCGGCAATCCGAAAACCGCCCCCAATTGTTCACCACCGAAAAACCAGAACAGGATTGCCGCAAGGCTCCAGAGGGCGGCCGAAGAGAAGAAGAGCTTCGGCTGCGGGAAAAAGGATACGAACACTGTGGCGAATTCCTCGATCTAGGCGCAAATCAGCTGACGGCAGCGGGCATAAAGTCACACATTAGTAGGAAAGAAAATGCCTGTGCCCGATGCCCGGCACAGCAAGCCCACAATCATGGCGATTTTGGCGCAGCCGACCATGTGATGGCGCCGGAGACGACCAGCACGATTGCGGCGGTGATCGAGGCGAGGAAGAAATCGCCGGACATTTGCGCCAGAAATCCGGCCGCGACCGGCCCGATGATC
>NZ_RZPQ01001011.1:0-1679 GCF_003999135.1 Mesorhizobium sp. M7A.F.Ca.CA.004.06.1.1
GACAGCAGCGAATCCTGCCCGGAAAGCGCTTTCGATTCCACCGGCACGCCGAACACCGGCAATGGCGTCATCGCCGCCGTCATGCCGGGCAGGTGTGCTGCACCGCCGGCGCCGGCGATGATCACCTGATAACCGGCCGCCTTGGCGCCCTTGGCGAAATCATAGAGCCGGTCTGGGGTGCGATGCGCGGAGATGATCAGCCGTTTGTGCGGGATGCCGAGTGCTTCCAGCGTTTCGGCCGCATGGCGCATCGTCGCCCAGTCGGACTGGCTGCCCATGATGATGGCGACGTCGGCGCGTTGATCGTCCAAGTCCGTGTTCCCCGGCGACAAAGGCGCGCCTTAGCGGAATTCGCGCGAGGCCGCAAGGACAGGCGGCGGCCGCAGCTCTTTGCAACGTTGAATCAGGCCATCAGATGCCGTCGCGCTCGGCCTCTGGCGTCGAGACCAGCAAGGCCGAAGCCGCGTTGGCGGCGGTGATGGCCGCCCGCATGGTCTGCCCACGGGCAAGTCCCGCGGCCAGCGCGCCAACGAATTCATCGCCGGCGCCATGCGTGCTGGCGACCTTGACGGGGATGGCGGACAGAGCAAACGCCTCACCGCTCCGATCGCAACAGGCGACGCCCTCGCCGCCCGCCGTGACAATCGCCACCGGATAAAGATCGGCCAGCAGCCGTGCGGCTTGGGCGGCCCCGTCCAGCGTCTCGAACACTGCTGTGCCAGCCAGGAATTCAGCCTCGATGGCGTTGACCACCAATATGTCGACCAGCGCGATCAACTCGTCGGAGAGTTCGCGCGCGGGGGCCGCGTTGAGCACGACGCGGCCGCCCCGTGCTTTGACGGCGCGTGCGGCGGCAATGTTGCCGGCTTCCGGCACTTCGTTCTGCAACAAAAGCACTGCCGTTTGGACCATCACATCGGAAGCAGAGGCAATGTCGGCATGGCCCAGTGTCAGATTGCTGCCCGAGACGATCACCGCGCCATAGTCGCCGCCCGCGTCGAAGATCGCCACGCTCATGCCGGAGCCGGCGCCAGCGGCCACCCGCACGAAGCGGTGGTCGACCACTGCGCGATTGAGATTGGCCAGCAACGCCCGCCCGAAATCATCGTCGCCGACGGCGCCGATCATCGCCGCGCGCACGCCGGCCCGCGCCGCCGAGACAGCCTGATTGCCGCCCTTGCCGCCGCATTTCGGGTGCCAGGCATGGCCGGTCACCGTCTCGCCCTTGCGCGGGCGGTCGGGCGCGTCGACCATGATGTCGTAGTGCAAGCTGCCGAACACGGTGACCAGCGGCGATGTCGTCATGAGCCCCGGTCTTTTCGTTTCGATGTCACCGCGGACATGGTGCGGCCGAGATTGCGCTCCGCCGCCTGATAATCGCGCTGTGCCACCGCCACGAACAGCGCGTCGAGGATGTTGAGCTGGGCAATGCGCGCCGCTGCGTTCTCGCCCATCAGCGGCGAGCCTTGCGCGGTCGAGCAAAGCACGATGTCGGCGACCGCAGCCAGCGGCGAGTTGTCGTAGTTGGTGATGGCCAGCGTGCGGGCACCGTTCTTGCGGGCCAGCTGGATGGCGTCGATGACGGCCGACGTGTTTCCCGAATGCGAGAAGCCGACGGCGATGTCGTCGCCGCCGAGCAGCGAGGCCGACATCAGCATCATATGCGAATCGTCATAGAC
>NZ_RZPQ01001012.1:0-1674 GCF_003999135.1 Mesorhizobium sp. M7A.F.Ca.CA.004.06.1.1
ACACATATTGCCTTTGCGGGAGTGCCCCTTTCGCCAATGACAAACGGGAGATGAAACATGAAGTCCTTCGGCTTCGCGGCCGGTGTTGCCGCCACCTTTATGCTGCTTTCCTCAACCTCCGCTTTTGCTGTCACGCAGATCAGTTGGTGGCACGCCATGACTGGCGCCAATGCCGAAGTTGTCGACAAGATCTCCAAAGATTTCAATGCCAGCCAGAGCGACTATGAACTCGTTCCGGTGTTCAAAGGCACCTACCCCGAGACGCTGAATGCCGGCATCGCCGCCTACCGTGCCGGCCAGGCGCCCGACATCATGCAGGTGTTCGACGTCGGCACCGGCGTGATGATGGCAGCCGAAGGCGCAATCAAGCCGGCAGCCGATGTGTTGACCAGCGCTGGAATGACCTTCGACAAGAGCCAGTATCTGCCAGGCATAGTCGGCTATTATTCGAAGCCGGACGGCACCATGCTCTCTTTCCCCTATAACTCCTCCTCGCCGATCCTTTATTACAACAAGGATATCTTCAAGAAGGCTGGTCTCGACGTCGACAGCCCACCCAAGACCTGGAATGAGGTGTGGGAAGACGCCAAGAAGATCAAGGCGAGCGGCGCGGCCGCCTGCGGCTACACCTCGACCTGGCTGACCTGGATCCATCTGGAGAATTTCGCGGCCTGGAATGACGTGTCATGGGCCACCCAGCAGAACGGTCTGGCCGGCGGCGATGTCGAGCTCAAGATCAATGCGCCGATTTTCGTCAACCACTTCCAGGCGCTGGCGGACCTCGCCAAGGACGGCACCTTCAAATATGGCGGCCGCACCTCCGAAGCCAAGCAGATCTTCCTCGCCGGCGAATGCGGGATCATGACCGAATCCTCCGGCGGCCTTGGCGATATCGTCAAGTCCGGCATGAATTACGGCATCGGCCAATTGCCCTATGACAGCGACGCCAAGGGCGCACCGCAGAACACGACGCCGGGTGGCGCCAGCCTGTGGGTTTTCGCTGAAAAATCCGACGAGGAATACAAGGGCGTCGCGGCCTTCTTCGCCTACCTGTCGAAGACCGAGGTGCAAGAATACCTGCACCAGAAGTCGGGTTATCTGCCGGTAACGCTTGCCGCCTATGAAGCGACCAAGAAGTCCGGTTTCTATGACAAGAACGTCGGTCGCGAGACCCCGATCCTGCAGATGACGGGTAAGGCGCCGACCGACAATTCCAAGGGCGTACGTCTTCCGAACCTGCCGCAGGTGCGCGATATCCAGAACGAGGAGTTCGAAAAGATGCTCGCCGGCCAGCAAACCGCGCAGCAGGCGCTCGACAATGCGGTTACGCGTGGCAATGCGGCGATCAAGGAAGCGCTGGGGAATTAGAGCGAGCGCAGGTCCTTGCTCTACGGCGCATCCACCTGTCCTGCCAGGCATCTCCCCTCGGCGAGGGGAGTTTTGCCGTCCCTTGCGATTTCGCCAACGGTCGATGATGCCCAATCCGAAACGCTCGTCAAAGCCATCTTGGCGAAGAGGGATGCTACATCGTGCCGCCCGCCTCATCACCTCGGAGTGGCTCCATGACCCCTCGCGTCGTGTTTCCCAACAAGATCCTTCCCTACCTGCTGGTGGCGCCGCAACTGGCCATCACGCTCGTGTTTTTCTACTGGCCGGCCGGTCAGGCGTTCTACC
>NZ_RZPQ01001013.1:0-1671 GCF_003999135.1 Mesorhizobium sp. M7A.F.Ca.CA.004.06.1.1
CCGCCTCTGGTCGCGCCTTGGCCGTAACCGCTGATATGCGGGCGCCATGACCACAAAACCCCTGCCGGAGCTTCCTGTATCCGCCGTGCTGCCGGCGCTGACGGAAGCGCTCGGCGATGGCAGCAGCGCCGTGCTGGTGGCGCCGCCGGGCGCCGGCAAGACGACGCTGGTGCCGCTGGCGCTGCTTGACGCGCCTTGGCTCGGCGCCGGCAAGATCATCCTGCTTGAACCGCGCCGGCTCGCCGCCCGCGCCGCCGCCCGCCGGATGGCTGAATTGCTTGGTGAGGAACCTGGCGCCACCGTCGGCTATGCCATGCGCATGGAAAACCGCATGTCGGCAAAGACCAGGATCGTGGTCGTCACCGAAGGCGTGCTGGCGCGCATGATCCTCGACGATCCCGAACTGCCCGGTGTTTCGGCTGTCATTTTCGACGAATTCCACGAGCGCTCGCTCGACGGCGATTTTGGTCTCGCTCTGGCGCTCGACGTCCGAGGGGCGCTCAGGCCGGATCTGCGCTTGGCAGTGATGTCGGCGACGCTCGACGGCGCGCGTGTCGCCAAACTCATGTCGGGCGCGCCGGTCGTCGAAAGCGAGGGTCGCGCCTTCCCCGTAGACATCCGGTATGACGAACGCCCCGCCGGCATCGCCATCGAGGACGCGATGGCCAAGGCGATCCGCGCTGCCCTTGCCGACGAGAGCGGCAGCGTGCTTGCCTTCCTGCCCGGCCAGCGCGAGATCGAGCGCACCGCCGAACGGCTGGCCGGCAAGGTCGGCACCGATACCGACATCGTCCCGCTCTACGGCATGCTCGACGGCAAGGCGCAGGACGCGGCGATCAAGCCGCCGCCGGCCGGCCGCCGCAAGGTGGTGCTGGCCACCTCGATCGCCGAAACCTCGATCACCATCGACGGCGTGCGCGTCGTCATCGATTCGGGCCTGTCGCGGCTGCCGCGCTATGAGCCGGCCAGCGGCCTCACCCGGTTGGAGACCGTGCGCGTCAGCAAGGCTTCCGCCGACCAGCGCGCCGGCCGTGCCGGGCGCACGCAGCCAGGCGTCGCCATCCGGTTGTGGCGGGCCGAGCAGACGGCTGCACTCCCCGCCTTCACGCCGCCGGAAATCCTTGAGGCCGATCTGTCCGGACTGCTGCTCGATTGCGCTGCCTTCGGCGTTGCCGATCCGGCAGGGCTCGCTTTTCTCGATCCGCCGCCTGTTCCGGCCCTTAATGAGGCAAGGGGGCTACTACGCGCGCTGGATGCCATCGACGACACGGGGCGCCTGACGGACGCGGGTGCAGCGATGCGCAAGCTCGCCCTGCCGGTGCGGTTGGCGCACATGGTTGCCGAGGCAGCCGGCAGCGGCCATGCCTTCGAGGCGGCGATGCTTGCCGTGCTGCTCACCGAACGCGGCCTTGGTGGCGACGGCGCCGATCTGGAGCGGCGGCTGATGCGTTTTCGCGGGGAAAAATCGCCACGCGCTACAGCCGCCAAGCAGCTCGCCGAACGGCTGGCGAGGCAGGCTGGCGAGGCGAAGGGCAGCGAAGCTGCGGCAGCCGGTCCCCTGCTCGTCCACGCCTGGCCGGATCGGGTGGCGAAGGCGCGCGGCGAGCGTGGCCGTTTCGTGCTGGCCAACGGCTCCGGCGCCATGCTCGACGCCGCCGATCCGCTGGCGGG
>NZ_RZPQ01001014.1:0-1670 GCF_003999135.1 Mesorhizobium sp. M7A.F.Ca.CA.004.06.1.1
GATCTCATCTCATCCGGCCCCAGCCTGCCGCTGACTGTCGGCAGCGCCGAGAGCCCGGTCAAGATCGAGATCCAGTCCTTGTCGGCAAAGGTGGCGGGCGAGAGCACGCGGGCCCGCCTGGATGTCTCCGCGATCCTGCCCTCGATCGTCACCAGTCCGGCGAGGGTAGACGGGCTTGCCCTGGCGTTGCATTCGGATGCGTTCGATCTCAAGAACCGTGCAGGGCCGGTTTCCGGCACGGTGTCGGTGGACAAGGTCGGTCTCGACAATCCGGCGATCAGCGGCCGCCTGACGGCCGACCTGTTTGCCATCGACAGCGGCTCGCTCAAGAGCGATGCGCTGAACAGCCAGGTCGCCGGCCAGGTATCGCTGCGAGACGGTGCCATAGACCTCAATCTGAAGGCGGATGCCCCATCGTCGGCCTTGCCGGCGGCGGCGCGCGGCATGCTTGGCGAACGCGCTGAGATCAGCGCCACACTGAAGCGCGACCCCAACGGCAGCATCAACATAGGCGGATTGAAGTTGACCTCGGGTGCGCTGACCGCCGACGGGCAAGCCAGCCTTGCCGACAACAAGGTGGCCGCCGACATCAAGGGCGCGCTGAGCGACATCTCGCTGCTGTCGAAGGATGCCAAGGGCGCCATCGCCTTTGCGTTGAACGCACAGGGGCCGGCCAGTGCGCCGGATCTGTCACTGACGGTCGACAGCGAGCGCCTTCTCGTGGCGGCGCGAGAGATCACCGGGCTGAAGCTGACCGCCACCGGCAAGGCCGATGCCGCCAATCCGGCGGCCAACGTGCAACTGACCGGCAATGTCGCCGGCCAGGCGCTGCAAGGCAGTGCGGTGCTGGCGACGGCGGACGGCAAGAGCGCCATCAACGGCCTGCTGCTGTCGCTCGGCAAGAACAGGATTTCCGGCGATCTGGCGCTGGACGAGAAGTTCGTGCCGGTCGGCACCATCGCGCTCGACCTGCCCGATATCGGCCCGCTGGCGGCACTTGCCCTGGAAAAGGCCGAAGGCGACGTGCGCGGCACGATCGCCTTTTCGAAGAACGGCACCGCACCGCAGGTCGCCATCAAGGCGGCGACCGCGTCGATTACGCGCGGCGACCTGCAGGCGAAAGCCGTCTCGATCGATGCGCTGGTCGCCAACTATCTGGCGGCGCCCGTGATCTCCGGAAAGATCCGCGCCGACACCGTCATTTCGGGCGGCACCGTGATCAGCGGCATCGATGTCGACTTAAAGCGCGACGGCGACTGGACCGGCTTCGCCGGCGGCGCAACCGTCAAGGGCATTCCGGCGCGGGCCGCCGGCCGGGTGAAAGTGGCCAACGGCACGACAACTATCGAGCTTGCCTCCGGCCAGGCGACCGTCCAGGGCATCAAGGCGGCCATTGCCCAGGCCTCGAGCGTCAGCATCGCCAATGGCACGACGACGCTGGATCGGCTGGTGCTCAACCTTGGCGGTGGCACGGCGACGGTGACCGGCAAGGTCGGCACGGCGCTCGACATCAATGCGACGCTGGCGCGGGTGCCGATGTCGCTCGCCAACAGTTTTTCGCCGGGCCTCGACGCCGCCGGCTCGATTTCGGGCACGGTCAAGGTGACGGGCGCGCCGGCAAATCCCGCCATTGCCTTCAATCTCGACGCAGCGGGCGTGCAGACCTCGCA
>NZ_RZPQ01001015.1:0-1666 GCF_003999135.1 Mesorhizobium sp. M7A.F.Ca.CA.004.06.1.1
GTGTCGTAGAACGCCATGCCCGAGGTGACGACGCCGCCCGGCGAATTGATGTAGAGGTTGATTTCCTTCTTCGGATTCTCGGCTTCGAGGAACAAAAGCTGCGCGCAGACCAGCGTCGCCATGCCGTCCTCGACCGGACCGGTGATGAAAATGATGCGCTCCTTGAGGAGGCGCGAGAAAATGTCGTAGGCCCGCTCGCCGCGATTGGTCTGTTCGACCACCATCGGAACGAGGTTCATGTAGGTTTCGACGGGGTTCTTCATCAGATATCTCTTATCTCGCGGTGGGATTCCGGCGCCGGGAATGCCGGCAGATCGGGCAGAATCGGTTCTGGATCGTTATTCCGTAAATAGGATGCCGGCTCATCCTTGTGCAAGGCCGACCCCTCCTAGCCATCTGGGTAAGTCGAATCAAGCTTTCTGACCAAGGATTCGCGGGCGGCGGATGCTTCCGCGGGTCCGGAGCCGCATGGCCGGCCGCGCAAGGTAGCAGTTTCTTAACCGCGTCACTTAACGAAATGCGCCGAAACCGCTTTTTTCCGAGACGGCTTCCTCTACAATTCAACGTTGAACTTATGCGTAGAGTTCAACAGGGGAAGTGTCATGCCCGGGAAAACCGCATGCTTCACCATCGCCGGCCTGACCATGCTCGGCACGATTTCGCAGACGGCGGCCGGCGGCCGCGCCGTCGAATGTTACGAGCCGGTCCGCAGTCCGGCCGTCTACGACACGGTCTATGAAGACGTGATGATCAGTCCGCCCGGTCAGCAGGTCGACTATATCGCCCCTATCTATGGCACGCGCGAGCGCGTCGTGATGACCGTTCCGGCGCAAGTGACCTACCAGGTCGTGCCGGCCGTCACCCGCACCGTCTACCGCACGGTCCGGATCGATGGCGGCGGCTATTCCTGGGAATGGCGCGTCGTCCATGGCCGCAAGGTGCTGTGCAAGGTCTGGCACAAGGCGCGCTACGAACGTGTCGCCAAAACCGTGGTGATCCAGCCCGAACGCACGCGGCGCGTGGTCATCCCCGCACAATACGACAGGATCGCCCAGGAGGTGCTGGTGCGGCCGGAGCAAAGGCGCATCATCGATGTTCCCGCCTCCTACCAGACCGTCGCGCGTCGTGTGCTGGTTCGCGAGGGTTCATCGGGCTGGCGGCGGGTGCATATTCCCAGGCATTGCCAGAATTAGGTCACCCCCGGCGGCGCTCAGGCGACCTCCGCCCGCAGCCATGCCTTCAAGCCGGCAATATCCCCATCGCCGACAGCAGCGGCAACGCGCCTGCCGACCGCCGCGCCGAACTTGTAGCCGTGACCGGAGCATGCCGAGACAACAAGGCATTTGCCCTTTTCATGCGCCATGAATTTTTCGTCTGATGTGAAAGTGTAGGCGCAGGTGACGACCTCGGTCACACGATAGTCCTCGATGCGGTCGATCGGCGGCGAAAACAGGTTGCGGATCGCCTCGCCCTCGCCCGCCACCGGCTGACGGTTCCAATCGGCGTCGCTGGTCGGCACCCTGTGCCGCCCGGACCCGAATTTCATGCCGGCGCCGCCGGAGGGCGGGATCACATAGCCGTCGATCGCGCCGCCGACATCGAGCACGACCGGTGCCGCCTGCCAGGCCGCCTTGAGGTCGGCCGGCGGTTCGACATAGGCAAGTGC
>NZ_RZPQ01001016.1:0-1658 GCF_003999135.1 Mesorhizobium sp. M7A.F.Ca.CA.004.06.1.1
TGCCTACACAGACGGGGCCGGACTGACGGTGAGTGCGGCGGCAGTCAATGGTGGCTTCGCCGGCATCTATGCCCAGAACAACGGGACCGGTGCCACCAGCGTGACCGCGACGGGTACGGTGACTGGAACGGTCGACAACGGCATCGATGTCTATACCACGGGTACGGGCCTGACAGTGAACGCCGTGGCAGTCACCGGCGGGACCAATGGTATCCGCGCCTACAACAGCGGCAACGGAGCCACCGGCGTGACGGCGACCGGCATGGTGACCGGAATAGGCACCGACGGCATATACGCCTTCAACGCCGCCACCGCGACGGGCGGCCTGACGATCGACGTCACGGCAGTCAACGGCCACGAAAACGGTATCAATGCCGATAACAGGGGAACCGGCGCCACCACCATCACGGCGACAGGTACGGTCGAAGGCGGCGACGCCGCGATCAAGGCGGTGTCGTCCGCGGGCCAGGCGATTTCCATCACCACCAGCGGTCTGGTGCGCAACAACGCGCAAACCTCCGCGGCGCTGGCAATCGATGCATCGGGCGGCCCGGTGGCCTTCAACAACAATGGGACCCTGATCGGCACGGTCAAGCTGGGCGCAGCAGTGGGCAATGTCGTCACCAACGGTGGCAATTGGGCCACCGCCGGCGGCAGCAACGCGTTCAGCGGCGGCACGTTGGTCAACAATATCGGCAACAACATTTATGCCGCCAACCTCGGCGCAACCGTCGCCGTGACGACGACGTTCAACGGCTTGGCCAGTTTCACCAACAAGGGCCAGTTGAGCATGATGAATGACGTGGCTGGCGACATCACCGAGCAGACTGGTGGCAATGCGGCCTTCGCCGCCGGCTCGGTGCTGGCCGTCGACGTCAGCGGTGCCAGCGCGGATAAATTCACAACCACGGGAACTGCCGATATCACGGATGCGATTCTAGGGGTGCGTGTCGGCGGCCTTGCTATCGGCACCTACACAGTGCTGACGGCGAATGGCGGGCTGACCGGTACGTTCAATAGTGTGACCGGTGTCACCAGCACTCCATTCCTGTCTGTGACCGACACCTATGATGCCAACAACGCCTATCTCGACGTGACCAAGGTGCGCGACTTCGCCGATGCCGGGCTGACGCCGAACCAGATTGCCACCGGTGAAGGGCTGGACAGCCTGACCGGTGGGGCTGTGTTCAATGCCGTTGCCGGTCTAGCCACCGACGCCGAAGCCCAGGCAGCCTTCGACCAGCTTTCGGGGGAAATCCACGCCTCGGCCAAGGGCATGCTGGTCGAGGACAGCCGCTTCGTCCGCGACGCAGCGACCAGCCGCATCCGCGCCGCTTTCGGCGATGTTGGCGCGGCCGCATTGCCGGTCATGGCCTATGGCGAAGGCGGCCCCGAAATGGTCGCCGCCGACACCGACCGTTTTGCCGTCTGGGGCCAGGCTTTTGGTTCCTGGGGCAGCACGGACTCCGACGGCAATGCCGCTGCCTTCGATCGTTCGACGGGGGGCCTGCTGGCGGGCGCCGACACGCTGGTGGGCGGCTGGCGTGTCGGTTTGCTCGGTGGCTACAGCCATTCGAGCTTCGATGCCGACGACCGAAACTCCTCCGGCAAGAGCGACAGCTATCACCTCGGCCTCTATGGCGGCACCAACTGGGGCG
>NZ_RZPQ01001017.1:0-1657 GCF_003999135.1 Mesorhizobium sp. M7A.F.Ca.CA.004.06.1.1
CTTCAAGAACTCCGGAACGACCTGTTCGGCCGCCGGCTTCAGCGCATCGAGTGCTTCCCATTTGATCGGCGGCAGCGGGGCGGTCTCGTCGATCCGCTCCTCGACAACCTCTTTCTTGCCGAACGAAAATATCTTCTTGAAAAAACCAGCCATGCTTTGCGTTCTCAGGCGGCGCGGGCGGCAAGGGGCGCCGCGATCAGCCTGCTACCATCGTGGCCTGATATCTCAGCCTCGACGATCTCACCCGGTGCGCCCGTGCCGAGTGCGGCAAGCGTAAAACCCTCGGTGCGGCCAAGGCCGTCGCGCTCGATCAGGATCGACTGGCGCGTTCCGGTGAGCGACGACAGATGCCTGAAATAGGCAGCTTCACCGGCGGCACGCAGCCGGGCGGCGCGCTGCTTGACGACCTCGCGGCGGAGCTGCGGCATGCGCGCGGCGGGCGTGCCTTCGCGTGGGCTGAAGGGGAAGACGTGGAGATGGGTCAGGCCACACTCCTCGACAATTTTTTCCGAGTTCTCGAACATTTCGTCGGTCTCGGTCGGGAAGCCGGCGATGATGTCGGCGCCAAAGACGATACCGGGGCGCAGCTTGCGCACATCCTCGCAGAAGCGGATCGACTGATCGCGTAGGTGCCTTCGCTTCATCCGCTTCAGGATCATGTCGTCGCCCGATTGCAGCGACAGATGCAGATGCGGCATCAGCCTGGGCTCGGTGGCGATGGCATCGAGCAAATCGTCGTCAGCTTCGATCGAATCGATCGACGACAGCCGCAGCCGCTTCACGTCGGGCACCTGTTTCAGGATTGTTTTCACCAGTTTGCCGAGCTTCGGCGCCCCCGGCAGATCGGCGCCGAATGATGTCATGTCGACGCCGGTCAGCACGATCTCGGCATAGCCGTTGCCGGCGAGCCGCTTGACCTGCTCGACCACGGCGCCCATCGGCACCGAGCGCGAATTGCCGCGGCCGTAGGGAATGATGCAGAAGGTGCAGCGGTGGTCGCAGCCATTCTGCACCTGGACGAAGGCGCGCGCCCGGCCCTCGATGGCGTCGACCATGTGGCCTGCGGTCTCACGCACCGAAAAGATATCGTTGACGCGCGCCTTCTCGGTGTCGTTGACGCCGAAATCCGGCAGCGCGCGATAGGAATTGGCGTTCAGCTTCTCTTCATTGCCAAGCACGAGATCGACCTCGTCCATGGCGGCGAATTTTTCAGGCTCGGTCTGCGCGGCGCAGCCGGTGACGATGATGCGTGCCCGTGGGTTGTCGCGGCGGGCCTTGCGGATCGCCTGCTTGGCCTGGCGCACTGCTTCGCCTGTCACGGCGCAGGTGTTGAAGATCAAAGCGCCGCCTTCCAGCGCGCCCAGACCGGCACTTTCAGCCTCGCGGCGCATCACCTGCGATTCATAGGTGTTGAGCCGGCAGCCGAAGGTGACGACATCGATGCCCTTGGACACCGGGCTCTTGGGCAGAGCGGACATCAGGCCGCGCTTTCGGTGTCGCGGGCCCATGTCCCGTTCGACGGGTCGAAGCTGCCGGAAAATTCCCATTCGGCGGCGCCGGTCAGCACCACATGGTCATCGTCGCGCCATTCGACATGCAGCGTACCGCCGCCTGGCGTCAACAGGCTAACGCTGCGGCCGGTCCGGTTGGCTGTCTC
>NZ_RZPQ01001018.1:0-1657 GCF_003999135.1 Mesorhizobium sp. M7A.F.Ca.CA.004.06.1.1
CTTCGATGCCGGCCGGGGGGACGGCATTGACGTCGGCCGCAATAAGCAGGTCATTGCCTTTCAACTGGGCTTTGGAGACCACCTGGACGCCGGCTTTGGCGCAAGCCAGGATAATTTCGTTCGCCTCGACCAGCTTTGTCTTGCGTGCGTCGCTCGATCCGTCAGCGGCATCGACGATGATGTTGAATCTGCTTTCGATCTCGGCTGCGATCTGTTTGACCCTCTCGATGCCGTCATGGCCGACAAGTGTGACCCGGGCACCTTCCCCTGCCGCGATGACGGCGGTGCAGAAGCCGACGACGCCGGTGGCGCCGAAAACAGCCACCCTCGTATCCCTGAGCGCACGCTGAAATTTCTTCTCGAGCGCCTTTTCGACCTTGGCCACCATCGCCGCGGCCGTGGTGAACGAGCCGGCCGGATCGGCAAATACCGAAACCTGGAAAGGCGGCACCATCGCCTTCTTCGCGGCGTCGAACATGTCGAGCGCCAACGAGGCATCCTTCCCGGCGATGAAGATGCCGGTGTCGACACCCGCATCCGGCGGGCGCGAAAAGATCGCGTCCTGGACCAGGCCTGTCACTTCGGCGAGGCTTACATCGACATAGGGGACGACGGCGTCGAAGCCTGCGTCGAGCGCCATGTTCACGTCGAAGGGGCTCATCTGCTTCAACGGTGTCAGCATGTGCAGGATGTGTTTGCGGGCCATTTCTTGCCTTTCTGCCTGAAACGGGAGCGTCAGCTGCCGACGAGATTCAGCCTGGTTGAGCTGATCTTCGCGCCGGAGTTCCTGCCCTTGACGATCTTGATCTCAAGGCCGTCCTCAATTGTCGTCTTCCGAACCGCGTCGACGAACTTGAGTGCGGCGTCATGTGATGGCGCGAAGGCAAAGCCTGTCGGCCCCCAGGAACTCTGGCCGATGCCGACGGCGCCTGCTTCATTGAGACGGTGGGCCGCCATCTCGACCCGCTTCGAGGTGAACACGCCGCCCTGCGCCGGGGCGAAATGGCTGCCGATCAGCATCTGTATCGCGGTGACGGCGGCGCCGAATGCCGGAAGGTCCCGCTCGACCAAAGCCGGCATAATGCCCATCAGCACCCTTCGGCAGATCTCCCCGCTGCCTGCCGTTGGGAACGGCGGCAGCGAACGAAACGCCGCGACCTCGGCAGCGCCATGCAGTCCATGCCCGGAATGGTCGAGGATGAGGATGACGCGCCACTCTTCCGGAAACGGCAGCCGCGCGACGACCGGAGGCGTTCCGCCGCGGTCGTTCTTGCCGGCGTCGACTATGACGCCGCCATCTTCGAAACTTGCGATGCCGATGCCGGATCGGCCGCCCCGCTCGAGCAGGCCCGCGTCGCCGGCGATATCCAGAGGCAAATTATGGAGAGTGCGCAACGCCGAGGCGACGGCAAGGGCGATCTGCGTGCCGGACCCCAGACCCGCATGACTGGGGATCGACTGCTCGACCACCAGATGGTGCTGGGCGCGAATGCCGAGATGCGCGCAGAGCGTCGACAGATGCTCGCTGGCGCGGGTGCTCTCGGAGCCTTCGACGATGGTTTCGCCGGACCGCGACAGGGTGACGACGGTTTCGGGTTCGCTCAATGGAAGCCCGACGCTGCCGAACCGCCGTCCGGCATCGCCATTGAGATCCTGT
>NZ_RZPQ01001019.1:0-1643 GCF_003999135.1 Mesorhizobium sp. M7A.F.Ca.CA.004.06.1.1
CTCCAATGCCGACTGCCGGCTCGCTTTGTTCAGCCTGGCGCTCAAGCCGGACGGCACCAACGGGCTGTGGACGATCAACCAGATGGGCGTCGACAGTTCCGAATGGGAGTATAACTGGACGTCGCTGACCGACAATAATCTCAAGCAGATCGTCGTCGTGCGCGACCTGACGCCGCCGGTCTGACGGTTGATTTCCGGCAGCGTGGCGGAAGGCAAGCAGGCCCGTCCGGTCTGGCCCCGGTCTGACACGGCCGGGCTCCGCTTTCGTGCGGCAGTGGAGGCGGACTTGCCGTTCCTGTCGCGGCTCTATGCCTCGACCCGCTTCGAAGAACTCGCGGTGACGTCGTGGAGCGAGGCGCAGAAGGCCGAATTCCTCGGCATGCAGTTCCAGGCCCAGCACGCGCATTACCGAAAACACTATCCCGAGGCCGATTGGCTGGTGGTGGAACGCGATAGCGACGACATCGGCCGCCTCTATATCGAGCGCTGGCCAACCCAGCACCGCATCATCGACATCGCCTTCCTGCCGCATCATCGCCGCAAGGGTTACGGCACCGCGCTGCTCTGCGACCTCATCGACGAGGCATGGTTAGCCGGCAAATCAGCGTCGATCCATGTCGAGAAGCACAATCCGGCGAGACGGCTTTATGTCGCGCTCGGCTTCGCGGTCGTCGAGGACAAGGGCGTTTATGACCTGATGGCGTGTGCGCCGCCGGGGGGCGACGATCTATGATCGTCGGAACCGATTTGTTGGCAGATGCGATCATTGTCTATGGTCATCGTTTGCGCTGCCCCTCACCTGCCTGCCGGCATCCTCTCCCCGTATAGTGACGGGGAGAGGGACGCTTTCATCGCGGATTTCGCCAATCTCCAGCGTTGCAAGAAAGGCGCCGGCGTCGCAGCCAGCCACTCTCGCCCCGTTTACGGGGAGAGATGTCCGGCAGGACAGTGAGGGGCGGCGCCGGCGGCAAGGATTGTCGCATCAGGCCCTGTCACGATGCGATAGGCCTGCGTGCAGCCCAAAACAGGGTCCTAATTGAACACCGCCTCGTACAGCCGCCCCGTCGCATCGGCGGCGACCGGCACGATGAAGATCTCGTGGCTGCCGCTTTCCCCCGTGAAAAGATAGGTCGCCTGCGGCAGTGCGATGTCGCGCGGGCCTTTGAACAGCAGCGAGAAGCCGCCGCCCGGGCGCGGGCTGGCGGCGATGGGCTTGACCGCGCTGAGTTCGAGCGGGATCTGCCGGCCGCCGGCTTCGATGGTGAAGGTTTGTCCCTGCTCGAAATCCGACACCGACGCCATTCCGTTTCCCTCAATCTGTCCGCCGGAGCGGTTCAGCGTTCGGATCGCTGATCCGATCCGGCTTTTGTTTCTTCGCAATCGCCAGGGGAAAACCGCTCCACACTTTTCCTGGATTTGCTCCAGCGGAGGCACTGTCGCCGCTTCGCCGCAAGCTGTCCAGAGGCGGGCAGGCTGGCGGTCGTGTTCCCAAGGCAATCGGCCGCCGCAATCCCAAAATACAGCACCGCCTGTCCTTTTATGCGCGCAAGAGACGCTGTAGTACTTTGTTCCTGCGCGGGATTCCTTTCGACCCAAGATCAGCGCAAACAAGCATAGATCCCGGCTTCGGGACCATTGGCAGC
>NZ_RZPQ01000101.1:0-11945 GCF_003999135.1 Mesorhizobium sp. M7A.F.Ca.CA.004.06.1.1
CGACTGCCAGCAGCTTGACATCGCCGGCGCCGATCTTGCGCAAGACCCAGAAGGGCAAGAGCGCGACGAACAGCAGAAGTCCGGCGAGAGCGCTCAGCCCCATGTCCCACCACGAGCCTGACTGGAGCGACAGCAGCAGCAAGCCCCCGGCCCCCAGGCAGAGCAGCAGCAGCACGTCGCGATTGGAAATCTTCTGCGTCTTGAAGTCGAGCCAGCCAATCCTTGCCAGCAGAGGGATGGCGAGCACCTTCAGCAGCAGCGCTTCGACGAGCAGCATGCTAGCGCTCGACGTTCTGCACGCTTGACGACAAAAGCTTCAGATTGTTGGCGACGGTCGGGTCGTTGGGCGCCAATTCGTAAGCCTTGAGAAAATTCGAGCGCGCATCCTGCAGCTTGCCGCGCAGCAGGTAGGAATAGCCGACATTGTTGTAATATTCAGGCGTCGCGCCGACCAGCTTGAACGCCTTGGCATAGGCCTTGTCGGACAGGTCGAAGCGGCGGATCCGGTCGGTGCAGGCGGCAAGTCCCATCCAGGCGTTGCCATCATTGGGCGCCAGTTGCGTCGCCTTGAAGAACAGCGCGCCGGCATTGCCGTAATTCTCGGCACGGAACTGGTTCTTGGCCTCGGCGACGGCCTGGTCCGAGGCGTAATATTCGACATCGCTGACCGTCTTCAGCCCATCGAAAGCGTCGCCAAAAGACGTCACGTCGCCTTTCGATGGTTCGTTGGTGCGCACGACCCCGTCGGTTATGTCCGCCGTCTGGCAGCCGGCAAGCATTATCAACAGACAGGCTGCCGCCGCGTTAGCCCTCTTCATATAGATTCCCCCAAGGGTCTCGGACCTCATATTAGAATCAGATCATACACGCAACTAGAAGATAATGCCCCTCATGCGGATGATCACCGGCAGCATGATAACCATCATAACCACAGGGAAGATACACAGCCCCAACGGAATCATCATCTTCACCGGCAGAGAGTTGGCGCGTTCCTCTGCACTCAGAATTCGTTGCCCGCGCATCTCGGCGCTATAGACACGCAATGCATCGGTGAGACTGGTGCCGAGTTCTTCCGATTGCCTAAACAGGACAGCCAGTGCCCTGGCTTCGTCAAGCCCGATACGATCGGCGAGTTCGCGCAATGCCTCCCGCAACGGCTTGCCGGCACGCAACTGCAAATTCATGATCGACAGCTGTATTCCCAGCCATTTGTGGGTGCCAGCCATCTCATGACTGACGCGTTCGACTGCCCCCTCCAGGCTCATGCCGGCATCGGCGCAGGTGATCATCATGTCCATGAAGTCGGGGAAAGCTCGGCGATAGATCTGTTTCTGGCCGTTCTCGAAACGGTCGAGCAGAATGGCGGGAAGCACGATGCAGGCCAGGCCGAACAGGGCAGAACCTGCAAGGGTAATGAAACCCGGCAGGTGCGACGGCAGAGCCCGCGACAGGAGTGCATACATTGCCAGAAAGCCGACGCAGACCGCGACAAGGCGGCACAGCGTATAAATCAGCGGTGCGCTTGATTGATAAAAGCCGGCGCGAAACAGCTTCGCTTCCAAGGCGTTTGGCTCTTCCCGCTCCTTCTCGATCGACTTGAAGTAGGCATCGACCGGCCGTTGCGCCGAAATCTTGGCAAGCTGGTCTTGCCCGAGCATGGATCGACGGTCTGCGATTCCTTCACCCATCAGGCTCTGCGCGACAAGCTTACGGGTTTGCAGAGCTGGCAGAAAGACTAACGCACCGAACAGGAAAAGGGACACCGCCGCCGCGAAGACGACGATAGACACCAAGAAACCCAGATCCTGAATGTTCGAAAACAATTCTTTCGTCGCTCCCAGTCAGAAATCGAAAGTAACCATCCGGTACATGATGAAGTCGCCAAGCAGCGCCCACAACCCAAAAAGCATAAATATCGGGAAGACGAGCGGGTTGCTCCAAACGGCTCCGTAATAGGATGGGGCAAGGATTTGAAGCGTGAGGAACATCACAATAGGAAACAAGGAGATGATCCACGCGGAGACGCGACCTTCGGCCGAAAGCGCCCTAATTTTCATTCGCAATTTCTGCCGTTCACGCAGAACGGAGGAAAGATTGGCCAGAATTTCGGTCAAATTGCCGCCCGTCTTGGCCTGAATCGACAGCGATACCGACAGCAGCTGAAGCCCCTCGAAGCCGACGCGCTGCGAAAGCTTCCGCACGGCCTGCTCGATGCTGAGACCAAAGGTGATCTCATCGGAGACGATGCCGAATTCAGTGCCCAACGGATCCGGCATTTCGCGTGCGACCAGACCGATCGCGATCGAAGCGGGATGTCCGGCGCGCAGCGAACGAACGATCATGTCGAGCGCATCCGGCAGCTGTTTGGCAAACTTCCGGATTCGCTTGTTACGAGCGCGCCGGAGGACGAGAAGCGGCAAGATAAACCCTATGACCAAAAAAATGATGAGCGACGCCAAGGCAGAGAAATTGAAGAGGACCGCCAGCAGCAACGCCATCGCCAATCCGACAAGCAAGAACGTCGCGGCGAAGGTCAACGGATTTCCGGTGATACCGGACTGGGTATAGAGCCTGTTCAACCAGACCAGTCCAAAAAGAAAGTCGCCGGAGTCCGTGAGGCCGCGTTCTCGCAGCAACCCTTGCAACGTTTGTTCGGCTGGAACGTCGCCAGCGAGCCGCTTCAGCCGGCGATTGACTGCTAGAGACCGGGAGCGGCGGCCGGCAAAGGAAAGATAGAGAGCTTCGCCTGCCAGAATGACCGAGGCTGCCGCCAGCATGTAGATGAAGTAGAGCAGAGCTTGACCCGTCAGCATCAGAGGGCAACCTGCGGGTTGAAGGCGTCCTTGGCAAAATAATGGCCAAGCGTCGCGGCCTCCGGAGCGAAGCGCGGACGGACACCGGTCGCGCGAAAGTCGCCGATGACCTTGCCCTCGGCTGTGACCTCACGGCGGACGAAATGGTAGATTTCCTGGAGCTGCACGACATTGCCTTCCATGCCGGTCAGTTCCGATATGGAGGTGACACGCCGGCCTCCATCCGAAAGACGCTGTGTCTGCACGATGATGTCGATGGCGGACGCGATCTGCGCCCGGATTGACTCATGCGTCATCGGCATGCCGGCCATGCCGACCATCTGCTCCAGCCGCGAGATCGCATCGCGCGGCGTGTTGGCATGGATTGTCGTCATCGAGCCTTCGTGGCCGGTGTTCATCGCCTGCAGCATGTCGAAGGCTTCCTCGCCGCGCACCTCACCGACGATGATGCGGTCCGGCCGCATGCGCAACGCGTTCTTCAGCAATTCGCGCTGGCGCACCTCCCCCCTACCCTCGACATTGGGCGGGCGCGTTTCGAGGCGGCCCACATGCGGCTGCTGCAATTGCAGTTCGGCCGCATCCTCGATGGTGATCAGCCGCTCTTTCGAGGGAATGTAACTCGACAATGCATTGAGCAAGGTGGTCTTGCCGCTGCCGGTGCCGCCCGAAACCAGGATCGATTTGCGCGCCTGCACGGCGATCCGCAGCAGTTCGATCATCGGCGGACGAATGGAGTTGAAAGCCATCAAACGTTCGAGCGAATAGGGATTCTTGGAGAACTTGCGGATCGACACCAGGGGGCCGTCGACCGAGATCGGTCGCACCGCGATATTGACGCGCGAACCGTCTTCCAGGCGTGCGTCGACCATGGGCGACGATTCATCGACACGCCTGCCGATAGCCGAAACGATCTTGTTGATGACGCGCAACAGATGCGCCTCGTCGCGGAAACGGATTGCCGTCTCTTCGATCATGCCACGCCGCTCAATGAAGACGCGCTTGTGGGTGTTGATCATGATGTCGGTAATCGAATCGTCCTTGAGCAGCGGTTCGATTGGCCCGAGACCCAGCATCTCGTCGGCGGTGTCGCTGGTCAGCTGATCAAGCTCGCGTGCGTTCAATGGCACCGCACGAGCGCGAACGAACTCGCGCACGATCGGACGGATCTCATTCAGGATCTCGTCCTTGGAAGCGCTTTCAAGAGCGGTCAGGTTGAACCGATCGATCAAATGGCGATGAAGCTCGACTTTGAGCGTCAGAAAATCATTGCCATGCGATTCAATATCAGCGGCTGGCGAAAGAGCCGGAGCAACAGGCTGCACCACCAGCTGATCGGTCTTTGACGCTACCTGCTGTTCGCTTGTCCCCTTGATGAACCGCCCCAGCATAGTCGCTTATACTCCCCTCAGTCCCTCATTAGCGGAAACTAACTGTTAACCACGGGAGGCACAAGCGCCCAGGTGGTAGGCGTGCCCTCAATACTTTCTACATAGTTAAGATCAGAAGCCTGTAATAACGCGCTTATTTGATACGGCTGCCGGTTCGTGGTCAGGGCGTCGGCCCTGCTTTCCAGGCTCTTTCGACTTTTGGGGGCAAACCGCCCGGAAGAGGCTGCTAAACCCTTAGATATAAAGGAATATGCATTTGCGCTAATGCTTCCACAATCTTGCCCCATCGGGGGCCAAATTGTGAACGAATGGTTAAAGTCCTTGAAAAATGAAAAGAATCAAGCTGTTGCGAAAATTCGGAACTGTGATCTTCTTGCCGAATCATGTACATGAAAGTTAAGGAACTCTTAATCTCGTTTGACTCTGCGTTTTCTCGGGACCTAGGATCGAGATGACGGGGGATGCTTGGGTATGGATTTCATCCTTTGCTCTGTCTCGTCGGGTTCCAACCTCCAAAGGGAGAAATTGACATGAACAAGCTCATGACGATGACCCGGCAGTTCCGCGACGATGAGAACGGCGCTGCCATGGTCGAATATTCTATTCTTATCGGCATCATTGCCGTTGCATCGATCCTGACTGTCATCGCCATCGGCGCCTGGGTAAACGCCAGGTTCCTCGGTCTCTGCACCGCCCTCGACGCGGGGGCTGGCACCTGCAACGCGGCTGCGGGCACCGGTTCCTGATCGCCTGACTACATTCAGGCCCGGATCGTTCGAGCCGGGCCTGAATCCGATCGCAGCGGGCGAATCCCGCATTGGGGCTGGGGCTTGGGACATGCGCGCCAACACAATTATCATGATCGTGCTCGCCGGGGTGTTCGGCGTCCTGGCGGTGGTGCTGGTCAATATCTGGCTTGCCGGCCAGCGAAGCGCCATGGCACAAACGGGTGTCGTACAAGGCAGCACGGTCGTGGTTGCGGCAGTGCCGCTGAAGTTCGGTGACGCTCTGAGCGCAGATAAACTGCGCGAAGTTGCCTGGCCTGCGGGCGCGGTTCCAGCCGGGGCATTCAAGTCAACGAAAGACCTGCTAGCTGGCGACGGTGCCAAGCAGGCATTGCAAGCGATCGGCATCAATGAGCCGATTCTTGCTACCAAGATTACCGGCCCCGGCCAGCGCGCCACGCTTTCGGCGGTGCTCGGCGAAGGCATGAAGGCCGTGTCCATCCGCGTCAACGACGTGCTCGGTGTGGCCGGCTTCGTTTTCCCGGGCGATCGAGTCGATATCCTACTCACCCGCACGGCGCGCGGCGATGATGGCACGGATAAGAGTTTCGTCGACGTGCTGCTGCAGAGCATGAAGGTGCTGGCCATCGACCAGGTGGCCGACGAAAGCAAGGACAGCCCGACGGTGGTGAAGTCCGTGACGCTGGAGGCCAGCACCAGGGACGCGCAAAAGCTGACGCTGGCGGCAGGCGCCGGCCAATTGTCGCTGGCGCTGCGTCAGGCCGCAGCCAGCAAGGGCGAGACGACAGAACGGGTGACGCTTTCTGACCTGACCGGCGAAACGCCGGCCGATGTCGCCGCCAGGCAGGCGGAGCTCGACAAGAGGGCAGCAGCGGAAGCGGCAGCAGCAGCCGAGCGCAAGCGCGCCGAGGACAAGATTGCCGGGTTGACCCAGGCCGTGGAAAAAGTGGGAAGCCGTCTCGACGAACTTGGCCGGGCCAAACCGGTTCCTATCGCGGCACCGGCGACCAAGGAAGTGGTCAAATACGTGCAGCCGGAGCCGCCGGCACGGGCTACGGTCGGCGTGTTCCGGGGTGTGAAGCTCGAGACATATGACGTACCGCGACAACAATAAAGCGCGGCGAAACGGATGCTGCCACCAGCAGCGAGTGGGGAGACGGGGATGCGGGGTTCTTGGTTAGGGATAGCGACGGCCGCGTTGTCGTGTTTGGCGGCGCTGTTGCTGTCGGGCCTGGCGGCCGGTGCGGCCGACCGCTTCATCGATGTCTCAACCCCTGCCGTGCACCGGATTTTCCTGCCGATGTCACAATCGGTAACGATCCAGGTGAGTGCCAATCTGGGCGATATCGTCGTCGGCGACGAGAAGATCGCCGATGCGCAGCCGATGACCGACCGCACGCTCTATGTCATCGGCAAGGGCGCCGGCACCACCACGGTCAATCTGTTTTCCACCGACAAGCGCTCGCTCGGCGCGCTCCAGATCGAGGTCGGTGTTGATGTCAGCGACATGGCGCAGGCGATCCGCCAGGTGGCGCCGAAGTCGCGCATCGAGGTCGGCTCGGTCAACGGCAGGGTCAGGCTTGGCGGTCATGTCAAGGACGGCGCCACGCTGGCGGCTATCCTGGCGGTTGCGCAGCAATATGGCCCCGACGCCGTCATCAACTCCGTCATCGTCGACGACAGCCAGCAGGTCAATTTAGAAGTGCGCGTGCTGGAAGCCAAGCGCAACACCGGCCGCGATCTCGGCGTGTCGATCAGGAGCACGAACGGCAGTGGCACGACCCGTACCGGCACCGGTGTTGCTGCCGTCGACGAGGACGGAGTGGTGCTCGGGCCGGGCGGTCTGCTCAGCGGCCTCCTGTCGACCTCCAGTCCCTTCGGAGCCCTGATCACGCGCGTCATCGACAGCAACATCAAGGTCGATCTGATCATCGAGGCGCTCGAGTCCAAAGGCGCGGTGCGCATGCTCGCGAACCCCAACCTCACCACTCTTTCCGGCGAGCAGGCCAGCTTCAACGCCGGCGGCGAAGTGCCTATCCGAACGCTCGACAAAGACGGCGAGATAAGCATCGAGTACAAGCAATTCGGCGTTAACCTGCTGTTCACGCCGGTCGTACTCGACGACGGCAAGATCCATATGAGGCTGGCGCCGGAAGTCAGCGACCTGACCGGCTTCACCACCGCCGGCGACCCGATCTTCACCAACCGCAAGCTGGCAACCGTCGTCGAACTTCGCGACGGCCAGAGTTTCGCCGTAGGCGGGCTTCTGTCGAGCAAGACCACCAAGCTCCAGGACCAGGTGCCGTGGCTCGGCCAGGTGCCTGTCATCGGAACGCTGTTTCGCAATTCGAGCAACCAGAAGGAAGAGACCGAGCTGGTCGTCATCGTCACGCCGCACATCGTGCGGCCGGTGAAGCCCGGCGAGCAGTTGGCGACGCCGTTCGACAAGACACGGCCCGCCAACGATCCCGAATTCTTCGTGCTCGGACAGCTTGAAGTGACCAAGGATATGGTCCGTAAATATGAACTGGGCGAAGGCGTAACCGGCCCCTATGGCCACATGCTCGACTTCAAATCGAAGGACAAGATGCTCTATGTCAAGAAATAGCGCCTTGATCCTCATCCTGGGCACCGGCCTGCTGTCGGGCTGTGCCACGGACTATCTGAACCACTATGATTCGGTGACCCTGGCTGCCGGCGACACGCAGAAGTTCAATTCGATGCTGCAAACGGTCGACCCGCTCAATCCGGCCTCCAACAACACCAGGATCGAGGGTGACGGTGCGCGCGCCGCCGGTGTTGCTCAGAACTACAGATTTCCACCACCACCGCCGCCGCCGCCGGCCATCACGGTCAATGTCGGCGGGTCGGGAGTGACGAACCAGTGAACTGAACAGGGATGCGGTTTCAGTGCGCCAGGCAAGACGACCGGCGTCAGGGGAGCAAAGAGTAAGGCCATGCTGCGGACCTTTCGCGCGTTCTGGCAGGACCAGAGGGGAATAGCGCTGATCCTCGTCAGCATTACCCTGCCGGCGATTATCGGGTTTTCGCTGCTCGCCATCGATATGAGCAGGGCGAACAATCTGCATAATGATCTGCAAAAGGGCGCCGATTCGTTCTCGCTTGCCGCTGCTGCCGAACTTGATGGCCGGCCTGATAGCATCACGCGGGCAGACCGCGCGCTGTCCACCTTGGTCTTCAACAGATATAATTTCTCGACAGGTGGTACCGGCCCGCAGGATTTGTTGGCAGCCGGCGTAACCAGGCGCTATCTGAGATCTATTCCGGCGACCGACAATCTTCCGATCACCGCAGCCAATGTCATCACCGACGAGGTCGCAGGCGCCGTGCAAGCTCGCTTCATCGAGGTCACAGTAACGCCCGTAGGGTTCGCAGCGATCTTCCCCGTCTCTTTTCTGTCGTCGAACGCCAACGGATCGTTCAACATCGGGGCAGTGTCGGTCGCCGGCTTCACCTCCAGCGTCTGCGATTTCACCCCGGTGTACATCTGCAATCCCTACGAGAATACGGCTGACAACCTCTTTGACGTCGCCGCCGACCCGGCGAAGCGCCGCCGCATGATTGAGCTGCGCCAGCAGGGCGGCAGTTCGGCGCAGAACTCGCCTGGAAACTACGGCTTCCTGCAACCGCCGAATGGATCTGGCGCAAACGCCATCAGGGATATGATCGCCATGACAAAATCGCAGGCATGTTACGATCAACGTGGCGTGCTGCTGCGCCCCGGCTTCCTTGCGACGGTTCGCGATGCATTGAATGTTCGCTTCGACGTCTACGATGGACCGATGAACGGCAATAGAAACGACCCTAATTTTGCGCCAGGTGAAAACGTGCGGAAGGGCTACAGGACCCAAGGTAACGCGTGCAATGCCGCTGAAGTCAGCCCGGCGCAGCCGACAAATTTCCAGGCCTTGCCACGCGACCCGGTAGTCAACGGACGCATCGGCGACGGGAATTGGGATTTCGACCAATATTGGAATACCAATTTCAACACCACGACAAACCCGGTAACCGTTCCAAAGCCAATCGGGGCAGATGGTATAAACCCTGCCAGCAATACAAATCAGCCGACCCGCTACAGCGCCTATCGCTACGAGATTTCGCAGGGCATCGTAAATCACCCTTCGAATGGTGGCGAGCTAGGCGCCCCAGCCTGTTCGTCAAACAGCGTTTCCGATCCGGACCGACGACTCCTCTACGGCGCCATCTTAAACTGTCAGGCACTGGTAGCCGCCGGGTTGATGTCAGGAGGCAACTCCTCAGAGCCGCTACCGGTCGAGGCCTTCGGCAGTTTCTTCATCACGGAACCTGTGGAGAGCGGCCCAGATCAGACCATTAGAGTCGAGCTTGTAGACATCACCGGGCGCGGCGGCCAAGGCACGCTCGACAATTTTCTTCGCGACGAAGCCCAGCTCTACCGGTGACGGCCATGATCGCAACGCTCTACCGCCATCTGCATAGATTTAGACGCGATCCAAGTGGGACGGCGCTTGTCGAGATGGCGCTGATCGCGCCACTGATGCTGATCCTGTCGGCGGGTGTCTTTGAATTCGGCAATCTGATCCACGAAAAGCTGCTGATGGAAGCCGGGCTTTCGGACGGTGCCCGCTTTGCGGCGCGCTGCAACAGTCAGTTGTACACCAATGCTGGATTGACGATCGACTGCGCCGACATTGCCACCAACATCGCGGTGTTCGGCAACGCGACCGGGACAGCACCCGCGCGCATCGCCGGCTGGCAGAAGGCGAATGTGACGATGACCATCGCCGCCTCAGGCTCTTGTCACGATGCCGTGGTCGCCGGCGTCACTCAATATCGGTCCACCACCGCACAGGTTTGCATCGTCAGGGCGGCGGGCACCTTCGGTTACAGCGGGGTCGGCATACTGTATTTGCTCGGTATCGGGCCGATCACCCTCAATGGCTTTCACGAGGAGCGGTTGATCCGGTTCTGATCATGATCAAGCGTTTCGCAAAATCAGAGGACGGCACGGCGACAGTGGAAATGGCCATTGTCTCGACCCTGCTGTTTGCCCTTGTCTTCGGCTTCGTCGATTTCGGCTATGCATTATATCAGTGGAACTCGGCCACCAAGGCCGTCCAGGCCGGTGCACGGCTAGCCTCAATCTCGGATCCGGTCGCGCCGCAGATTTCCACGGCTGGCCCGACTACGACACCGGGATCTCCCGTTGTCGCGAATTCTTTTGCCTATGTTTGCAATGGCGCAACCTCGACCTGCAGTTGCACAGGTGCCCATTGTGTTGCCGGCGTGTGGTCAGCAACAAATTTCAGCAGAATTTTTGCAGGTGACGACGGAATATGTGGCCCGGTGGCCGGCAGTCGTCCTGGCATGTGCGACTTCGACCCCTTGCTGCTGCCAGCCAATGTCGTCATCCGCTATTCGGCTACGGGACTTGGCTATCAGACGCGAGCCGCAGGAAACGTTCCTACTATTTCAGTCAGCCTCCAAAATGTGAACTTCCAGTTCTTCTTTTTGAGTTTTGCAAACATCACCATGCCCTCCATGCTGAGCACGGTCACGGGCGAAGATCTGAAGAGCACCGCGTCATGAATGCCATCAACACCAAGGTTACGCCGACCAAGCGCAAGCAGGTGGCGCTGTTTTCGTCGGACCCGAATTTCAAGCGCGATGTGGCGACGCGGCTCGATGCGCTGGCGATCTATGACGTCAGGGTTTCCGAGACGAGCGACTTCCTCAAGGGACCGCCGGCCGATACGCGCCCGGGCATCGTCATCCTCGATCTCGGCAATGGCGAGCTGCTCGGCAGGCCCGGCATCGTCGAGGCGCGCGCGCTGTGGGCCAGCGTGCCGCTGATCGCGGTTTCCGACGAGCTGAGCTCGGAGCAGACGCGCGTGCTGGTGCGCATGAACGCCTCGGACTGGCTGCACAAGCCGCTCGACGGCAAGGAGCTGCTCAATGCCGTGACCTTCCACGACACCGGCAACCAGGGAACGAAGAGCCGGATCATCACCTTCATCGGCGCCAGCGGCGGCGCCGGCGCCACGACGCTGGCGCTGTCGGCGGCCGAATTCCTGGCGTCGAAATCGGCTGAGCGCGCGGCGTCCACCTGTCTCGTCGACCTGGATTTCCAGAGCGCCAATTGCGGCGCCTATCTCAACTTGTTCAACCAGTTCGACCTTGCCGGCATCATCGGCCAGCCGGAACGGCTCGATGTCGAGTTGATGGACGTCATCAAGCTGTCGCGCCCGTCCGGCCTCACCCTCTACGCATTCGAGCGGCCGCAACTGCCGTTCGAGCCGCATGGCAGCGACTTCGTCTTCCGGCTGCTCGACCTCGTCGCCTACCGCTTCGACGATATCGTCATCGACCTGCCCAATCTCGAAACGCCCTGGCACAATTCCGTGCTGTCAACGAGCGACGAGATCTTCATCGTCTTCGAACTCAATGTCGCGTCGCTGCGGCAAGGCAAGCGGCTCTACAAGAAGATCCGCGAGCTGCGCGGCAATGCGGTCAGCATCACGCTGGTCGCCAACAAGCACAAGCGCAAATGGTTCGGGAACCATTTTTCGCGCAGCGAGCTCGAAAAGATCTTCAAGGCGCCGCACATCAAGTCGGTCGCGCTCGACAACGCGCTTCTGACCGATGCGCTGAACAGGGCCATTCCGCCTTCCGAAGTGGATGGGCGTGCGCGCTTCAACAAGGATCTGAAGCGGATGTTCAAAGAGCGGCTCGATGACGCTGCCCGATAGATATCGGATCGCCCCGAAGCTCGCCGGCGCCTGCGCGCTCGGCATGGCGCTGGCGCTGTCCGTCCACGACTTCGCCGAGGCGCGATCGGCGCTTTCGGAGCGGCCGCCGCTGCCGGCGATGGGGCCCAGCCTGCGCAAGGCCGTTGCCTTTAGAACCGCCGAGCAGCCGGGCACGATCGTCATCCGCAAGGACGAGAAGGCGCTTTACCTCGTCACCCGCCAGGGCCAGGCGCTGCGCTATCAGATCAG
>NZ_RZPQ01001020.1:0-1643 GCF_003999135.1 Mesorhizobium sp. M7A.F.Ca.CA.004.06.1.1
ACCCAGTGGCCCTGCGGCACCGGCACCGCATCCTGCGTGATCAGCTGCGAGCGCACATAGCCGAAGACGAAGGAGCCTGTCGCCAGCGTCACGAAGATCGCGGGCACATCGGCATAGGCGACGAGAAAGCCGTTGAGCAGGCCGATGGCCAGCACACCGGCCAGCACATAGGCGAAGGCCAGCCCGTCCGGCGTTCCCGAATTCAGAAGTTGCAGATACCAGGCGACAGACATCGCCATGATCGCCACGGCGGAGAGGTCGATGCCGCGTCCGATGATGACGACGGCCATGCCGAGCGCAAGGATGCCCAGCACCGACACGGAGCGGACGATGGCGACGAGATTGTTGGGATCGATGAAACCTGGCAGGCCTATGGCCGCTGCAACGAACAGCACCACCGCTATGGCAAAGACAATGCCTTCCTGATTCAGGCTCCTGAAATTCGGCCAGCCGATCGTGTTCATGTCTGCGTTTGCCCCGATGGCATCGCTGCCATCCCTGGGAAAGAACGCTAATCGGCCCAACGCCGGTTCGTCAAATGAATCCGCGCTCGGAACCCCGGCCGGCAGCGATATTTACCAAATGGACGCGTCGATTGCCGAAGCTGGCGCAATGCTCGGAAAACTCTGCACTTTTGGCAATTGCTTGCGCCATTGCCGCCACTCGCGAAAAGGCTGCACCAAGGCGAAAGGACAAGACGGAATTTATCTCCGCATCAGGCGGAAAAATCGATCTCAATTTCCCGGCGAGTGGCCGGAAACCTCCGCGCCCGCACCTGGCGGCAGCACGAGAAAACGCAACGCCGCCACCAGCCCGATGGCGCCGATCGCCAGGAAGGCCACTCGAAAATCCACAAGATCGAGGGCCGGCCGGTCCCTGGCGATCTGCGACAAATTGAGGATCGCCGCCGCCACCGCGACGCCGAACAGCATCGCCACCTGCTGCAGCATCGAGGACAGCGTCGCCGCCGAGCTTCGTTGCGCCGCATCGATGTCGGCGAAGGCCAGTGTGTTGAGCGCGGTGAACTGCATCGAGCGCGACAGGCCGGCGATCAGCATCAACGCCACCACCAGCGCTTGCGGCGTCTGCGGTGAGATCGCAGCACATGCCATGATCGCCGCCGAAGCGATCAGGCCGTTGACGACCAGCACCGACCGGAAGCCGAAACGGCGCAGCGTTGGTGTCGTCACCGTCTTCATGCCGAGATTGCCGAGGAAATAGGCCAGGATCATCAAGCCGGCATCGACGGACGAGAGGCCAAAGCCGACCTGGAACAGCAGCGGCAACAGGAACGGCGTGGCGTTGATCGCCACCCGGAAAATGGTGCCGGCGGCAAGCGTCGAGATGGCGAAGGTCAGCACCTTGAACGAGGAGAGATCGAGCAGCGGATGCGGCGCGCGCCTGAGATGCCGCACCGCCAGCCAGCCGATGACGATGCCGGCTACGACCAGCAGCACCGTCGGTAAAACGCCATCCTCCGGGTGCGCGATGCGTTCAAGGCCATAGAGAAGCAAGGCAAGCCCCGCCGATGTCAGGAAAAAACCCGGCCAGTCGAGCGGCTTGGGGTCGGCTTCGCGATCGCCCGGAATGAAGCGGGCGACCAGCACCAACCCGACCACGCCAAGCGGGATGTTGATGAAGAA
>NZ_RZPQ01001021.1:0-1641 GCF_003999135.1 Mesorhizobium sp. M7A.F.Ca.CA.004.06.1.1
CTCCTCCAAGGCGGCGAACCGCTGGTTTCGCACAGCCGGTCCGCCCTTAACGGATGCGGATCAATTGCGCCAGCGATCGCTGGTCAGAGCATGTACATTAATTATCATACCAGATCAATTGACGAGTATGATAAAAGCGATTAGAGACTCCGGCATCCGGGCTGAGCGCCCGGTCTATCGCTGGGAGGTAATCATGCGACTTTTGAAGACCGCGCTCGTCGCGGGCGCGCTTGCCGTGCTGTCCGTCACGACCATCGCTGCATATGCTCAGGACACCAAGATCGGTTTCATCGTCAAACAGCCCGAGGAGCCGTGGTTCCAGGACGAATGGAAGTTCGCCGACCAGGCCGCCAAGGAGAAGGGCTTTACCCTGGTCAAGATCGGCGCCGAGGACGGTGAGAAGCTGATGTCGGCCATCGACAATCTCGGCGCCCAGGGCGCCCAGGGCTTCATCGTCTGCACACCGGACGTGAAGCTTGGCCCCGGCATCGTCGCCAAGGCCGCCGCCAACAATCTCAAGCTGATGACTGTCGACGACCGTCTGGTCGGCGCCGACGGCAAGGCGCTGGAAGACGTGCCGCATATGGGCATTTCGGCCACCAAGATCGGCGAAGCCGTCGGCCAGGCGATCGTCGACGAAATGAAGGCACGCGGCTGGAAGGCCGACGAGGTCGGCGCCATCCGCGTCTCCTACGACCAACTGCCGACCGCGGTCGACCGCGTCGAAGGTGCCATCTCGGTGCTGAAGGCAAACGGCTTCAAGGCCGAGAACATCTTCGACGCGCCACAGGCCAAGACCGACACCGAAGCCGCCCTCAACGCCGCAACGGTCGTGCTCAACGCCCATGCCGACATCAAGAAATGGGTCTCCTTCGGCCTCAACGATGAGGCGGTGCTCGGCGCAGTGCGTGCTTCCGAAAGCGTCGGCATCCCCGCTGACAGCGTGATCGGCGTTGGCATTGGCGGCGCGGATTCCGCAATCAACGAGTTCAAGAAGCCGACCGCCACTGGCTTCGTCGGCACCGTGATCATCTCGCCGAAGCGTCATGGCTACGAGACGGCGCTCAACATGTATGACTGGGTTGCCAACAACAAGGAACCGGAGAAGCTGATCCTGACTTCCGGTGCACTCGCCAAGCGTGACGACTACCAGAAGGTCCGCCAGGGCCTCGGCATCGAATAATCCTCCCTGTACAAACAGGCGGCGGCTCATCCCGCCGCCTGTTTGTCATGGCTCAAAAGGATCGGCTCGTGTCCTTTCTCGACTTCTCGCACATCACCAAGACCTATCCGGGCGTCAAGGCGCTGTCGGACGTCTCGTTCGGCGTCGACAAAGGCGCCGTGCATGGCCTGATGGGCGAGAACGGCGCCGGCAAATCCACCCTGATCAAGATCCTCTCCGGCGACCAGCATGCCGATCAGGGCGAGATCCGCATTGACGGCAGGGTTCAAGCCTATACCTCGACCCGGGATGCCTTCGACAATGGCGTCATTGTCATTCATCAGGAACTGCAACTCGTTCCTGAACTCACCGTTGCCGAAAACCTCAGCCTCGGTCGTTTCCCCGCCAACGCCGGCATCATCGCCGGTCGCCGGATGCTGGACGACGTCGGCGCCAAGCTGAAATCGGCCGGTATCGAC
>NZ_RZPQ01001022.1:0-1638 GCF_003999135.1 Mesorhizobium sp. M7A.F.Ca.CA.004.06.1.1
AGGCGCGAGCGGCTGCCGCGCGGGCCAACGCAACGATCGTCTACAAGGGCGCCGACACGGTGATAGCCGCGCCTGTTGGCAAGGCAGCCATCAACTCCAACGGCGCTCCGTGGCTGGCCACGGCCGGGTCAGGCGACGTGCTGTCGGGCATCATCGCCGGTCTGCTCGCACAAGGCATGCCGCCCTTCGAGGGCACCTGCGCGGCGGTGTGGCTACACGCCGAAACCGGCAGCCGGTTCGGACCCGGCCTGATCGCCGAGGATCTGCCGCTGGCGCTGCTGCCGGTGTTGCGTGAACTCTTCGACGCGCGCACGGCTGTTCTATGAACCGCGCCCTGGCTCCGCTGCTTGCCACCCTCATCGCTGTCTTCATGGCGTCGACGGCGCGCGCCGTCGGCCCTGTAACCGTCGTCGACAATCCGGCGGTGCTCGCCGCGCTCGATGCCGGGGGTTTCGGCTTCGCCGATGTTTTGGGGGTTGACGGCGAGGACGGTCTAAAGACGCTTTACGACGAGGCCCCCGCCTATCACGCCATCGTTGACATCGTTGCCTCCGATGTTGCGGCGCTCCGCGCCGAGATGAAGGCCGGCGGGCGGCCGCTCTACGAGGTGACAGACGGCAATGTCGGCCGCATCATGGACATGCGCTGGCTGAAGACCGATGCCGCGCGCTTCCGGCTGGTCGGCGTCGTCAACCGGCTCGACCGTCGCGATTTCATGCTGCTGCAAGGCGACAGGAGCTGCGGCGAGGTGCGCTTCATCTACCGCCTGGCCTACAGTTTTCGCAAGAACGGCAAGCTGCTGGCATCGCGCTTGCCGTTCAATTTCAATGCCGTCTACAGCGCCGCGCCCGATGCCGATGGCGGCTGCGTCGGCACTGCCGGACGCTGGACGCCACAGCTTGACGAGAGCGTCGATGCCGGCTGGCTGACCGGCGGGCCGCTGGAGAAGGCCGGGCTGACCTTCAAGCAGCTGGAGCTCAACGCGCAGGTGGTGCGCTTCCCGTCCGGCCAGGAAACCGAGTTCGGCGGGCAGGCGGCCTATCTCATGCGGGTATTCGGCATCGATGGCGCCGAAATCAGCGAGAAGCCGCTGGAGAACACGCCCGACACCGCACGGCTCTCGCAGGACGCGGCGCTGAAAGCACGGCTTGCCGCCTATGTCGGCGCCAATTTGCCGGCGGTTGACGAAGGCGTCTATCAAATCCCCGACGAGTTCCTGGCCAGAAAGATCATATCATGGTCGACCTTCGGCAGCGCGCGGCAGGCCAATCATCCGTTTACGCAATTATTCCAGCCCAAGGATTTCGCACCGCTCGATTATTCCGCGCTGAAACTGGTGCGCACGCCGGAAGCGCTGGTCGAGCGGCTGGACAATGGCGCCTGCCAGGGTTGCCATCAGGCGGGTTCGACGGCCGGTTTCCATTTCATCGGGCTAGACGACAAGACGACATCGCCGTTGAACCGCATCGAGGTCGGGATTTCGCCGCATCTTCATGCCGAGATCCCGCGGCGCCAGGCGTGGCTCGCCGCCACGGCCGAAGGCAAGCAGCCGAACCGCTTCCGTCCGCTCTCCTTTGCGCCGCCGGCGGTCTGGACGAACGCCGACGCGGTTGATTACGCGCCGGCGGCGCAAAGGAG
>NZ_RZPQ01001023.1:0-1635 GCF_003999135.1 Mesorhizobium sp. M7A.F.Ca.CA.004.06.1.1
GCCCTTCTCCATCCAAGCCAAGGCAGTGCGAATGAGCATTTCAAATCAGAAAATCCTGATCGTCGGTGGCGGCTCCGGCATGGGTCTGGCGCTGGCCCGGCGCTGCGTTGAGGCTGGGGCCAGTGTGATCATCGCGGGGCGCGGCGAGAACCGGCTGCGACAGGCGCGTGAGGCGCTGGGCAATCCCGACGAGGCCCTGGCCGCGATGGCCGAGCGGCTGCCCGTCGGGCGAATTGGCAACCCGATGACATCGCCGACGCCATCGACGCGTCTACTGCAGTTGCGGCTTTTTCAGAAAACTGCCGCGGTCGGCCGATTTGACGCGCAGCCAGGTTTCGCGGCCGTCGCGCAACACTCGCATCGGAATCTCGGCCCCCGCCGAGCCGCTTTCCCACAGTTTGCGATAGAAATCGGCCAGCCCGTCGACCGCGCCGTCCCGGATGTCGGAGATGATGTCGCCCTGGCGCAGGCCGGCCTTGGCCGCCGGGCCGCCCTCGGTCACGCTCATCACCACCACCCTGCCGTCGCTTTCGGCCGACAGGGCGCCGAGCCACGGGCGCGGCGGCTTGGCCACCTGGCCGCGTGTCAGGAGGTCGTCGAGAATGGGCGGCAAAAGATCGATCGGCACCACCATGTTGATATCGGCGACCTCGCCGTTGCGGCTCATCTGCAGGCGCAGCGAACCGATGCCGAGCAGCGAGCCGTCAGCGCCGAACAGCCCGGCACCGCCCCAGGAGGGGTGCGCCGGTGCAATGAAGATCGCCTCGTCGAGCAGATATTCCCAATAGCCGGCGAATTCCTGCTTGGTGACGATCCTGGCCTGCACCGACTGGCCGATGCCGTCGGCCAGCACGACGGCGTCGCCGATCCTGGCCTTGCCGGCATCGCCCAGCGCCACGGCCGGCAGGCCGAGCGGCGCCAGCGCCTGCACCAGGCCAAAGCCCGATTCCTGGTCATAGGCGAGCGCGTGCGCGGGGATGACGCGGCCGTCATGGCTGGTCAGCCAGACCTCTTCCGCTTCGGTGATGAGATAGCCGATGGTCAACACCAGCCCGTCATTGCGAATGACGACGCCGCTGCCTTCCCTGAGCGTGCCGAGCGCCCCGGCTGTAAAGGCATCTTCGGGGACAGTGGCCCGCACGGCAACGACCGAGCGCGGATTGGGATTGATGGTCATGCTTTTGTCCTGGGTGGGCTTTGGCGACATCTTCTATAGGTATGCCACGCCGGAGAAGGCGCAAGGGTAAGGAAGTGCCCAATTGCCGATGTTGGCCCTGCGGGCATCGATAATAGTTCAACGCAAGTTGAACTTACACATCCGCAGCCCTAGTTTATGGCGACCTGCCATCCTTCCCCGACACGAGGCCACGAAATGACCGACTACACCCCGCCGAAAGTATGGACCTGGAACAAGCCGAGCGGCGGAGCCTTTGCCAGCATCAACCGGCCGATCGCCGGACCGACGCATGACAAGGAACTGCCCGTCGGCAAGCATCCGTTGCAGCTCTATTCGCTGGCGACGCCGAACGGCGTCAAGGTCACCGTCATGCTGGAAGAGCTTCTGGCGCGCGGCCACAAGGGCGCCGAATACGATGCCTGGCTGATCCGGATCAACGATGGCGACCAGTTCGGCAG
>NZ_RZPQ01001024.1:0-1627 GCF_003999135.1 Mesorhizobium sp. M7A.F.Ca.CA.004.06.1.1
GTCGTCGGGCCAACGTTCCTTCCCGACCCATCAGCGGCAATAGATCTGCAAGCTCCGGCCCCGAAGGCAGTCCGGTAAGGGCTGTTCTGAGCGGCATGAACAACGCCTTGCCCTTGCGGCCGGTCGCTTCCCTGATCTTGCCCGTCCAGTCCTTCCAGATCGTCGCGCTCCAGGGTTCCTCCGGCAGCAGATCGAAGGCCTGTCGAAGGAAATCGCGGTCGTCACCGGAAAATTCCGGCTTCTCCTGCGGTCCGTCGCGCAGGATACGCCACCAGTTGACCGCATCGGCCAGCCTGTCGAGATTGCCGCGCACCGCCAGCCAGAACGGTTCGGCCTGCTCGCCGGAGACGCCGAGCACGATCAGACGGTCTTGTGCCTCGGCGAACGGCATGTGGTGCAGCAGCGACCGGTTGAGCACGAACAGCTCGTCCGGATCGAACTTGGCGGCGGATTTCGATGTCGCCGCCGGATCGAAGCGTTCGGCGAGTTCGCCCATCGTCGGCACCGCCGCGACATTCTCCGAAGTGCCTACCAGGACGGCCAATGATGCGACGGCCATCGGCTCGATGCCGTCCTCGCGCAGGCTTTCAATCGAGAGCGCGCCGGTGCGCTTCGACAAGCCCTCGCCCGATGCGGTGGTCAGGAGATTATGGTGGCCGAACACTGGCGGCTCGGCAGCCAGCGCCTGGAACAGGGCGATCTGCACGCCGGTGTTGGTGACGTGGTCGTCGCCGCGGATGACATGGCTGACGCCCATCTCGATGTCGTCGACGACGGAAGGCAGCGTGTAGAGATAGGTGCCGTCCTCGCGCACCAGGACCGGATCGGAAAGCGAAGCCAGATCGACGGTTTCCTCGCCGCGCACCAGGTCGTTCCAGTGGATTTCGGTGCGTTCCGGCTGTTGTGGATCGCCTGAGAAATTGGGGAGGAGAAAACGCCAGTGCGGCTGGCGGCCATCGGCCTGGTACTCGGCGATCTGCTCGTGCGTCAGCGTCAGCGCCTCCCGGCCATAGACCGGCGGCAGGCCGCGCGTGCGGCGCACCTTGCGCCTGAGATCGAGTTCCTCCGGCGTTTCATAGCAGGCATAGAGAACGCCTGCCGCCTTCAACCTCTCGACCGCCGCGTCATAGATATCGAAGCGCCGCGACTGGTACTCGGTGGCGTCGGGAAAAATGCCCAACCAATGCAGGTCGTAGAGGATGGCGTCGGAAAACTCCTGCTTCGAGCGCGCAATGTCGGTGTCGTCGAAGCGCTGGATGAATCGGCCCTTGTTGTTCATGGCAAACAGCCAGTTGAACAGAGCCGTGCGCGCATTGCCGATATGAATGCGGCCGGTCGGCGACGGGGCGAAACGAACGGTAACTGTCATGAACGGGGCGTACCGGATGCTTTTGTGGTTGACAAGACGCGCCCCCGCGCTGGCCGGCAGACATAGAACATGGCGGCTGGAATGAAAAGACCGGACGGTGGACGCCTCCGACTGCGCCCAGGCCGGCGGTGCCCATTTGTGCCGGCAGCTTTTCACGATAGGAATTTTTTCTTGACTCGGTGCCCTCAGCTATGGTACATATTTGGCTATGGTGCTGATTTGCGCCAGCGACCCGCCGCACAGGCGGGGTTTTCGGTT
>NZ_RZPQ01001025.1:0-1625 GCF_003999135.1 Mesorhizobium sp. M7A.F.Ca.CA.004.06.1.1
GACAAAGACGACCATCAGCAGCACTATTGGAGTCAGCAGGCCGGCGAGCTTGGCCGTCATGACCCAGCGCAGCATCGGCGAGGAAAAACCGGCCGGCGTGCCCTGCGAATAGAGCAGCGCACAGCCTTGCAGGATGCCGTTGGTGGCGAGCGTCATGACGATCGGCGAGATGCCGAGATAGACGATGCCGAAACCATTGGCGAAGCCAATGGCGCAGGCCATCAACAGGACGACCGGCAAGGCGTAGACAAGGGCGGCGTCGGAGCCGTTGACCATGCCGGCCAGGATGATGCCGGAGATGCCGATCGTCCACGGCACGGAGAGGTCGAGGCCACCGGTCAGAATGACGGTTCCCTGCCCCAGCGCCAGGACGGCTAGGAAGGACGATAGCACCAGCAGCGAATTCCAGTACCCCGGATTGAGGATGGCGCGGCCGAGCCAGACCTGCGTGACGACCACGATGAGCAGCAGGCAGACATAGGCGGGCAGCGCATAACGCAGCGTTTCCGCGTTGCGCAGGTGGAAGGCAGGGCGCGGCGCCGCCGGACTGCGCTGGGCATGGGCTGGTTCGGCGGTCTTGAGACGCCGGTCCACGCGCTCGAGTTGCGAGGGCAGTATGCCGGCGCGCCAGGCGGCGAGCCGGGCACGCGCGGCGCGTAGCTGCACGGCAAGCACCGATGCATGCGAGATGGAGCCGGCAAGTGCTGCCAGCACCAGAATGGTGCCTTCGGCGATGGTCGCATAATAGGCCGAGACATTGAGCACCAGCAGGATGATCACCACGATCATCAGGATGTAGGCGCCGAAGACCGAACCCACCGGGCCGCCCTGCCCGCCGCCGAGGCGCGTGCCGCCGACGACGACCGCCGCGAACATCGACAACAGCAGCGGATTGCCGACCAGCGGATCACCGCTGCCGGTCTGGGCGCTGATGAAGACGCCGGCAAGGCCATAGCAGCCGCCGGCGATGACATAGACGGCAAAGCGCACCAGCACGACATTGATGCCGACGGAAGCGGCCGACTCCGGATCGCTGCCGACCGCATAAAGTGCTGTGCCGAAGCGGGTTCCCTTCAGCCAGAACCAGGCGAGCAGGACGACGCCGATCACCACCAGCGGCATCGGCAGCCAGCCGGTGATCGCGTCGCCAAGATAGAAGGTACCGAGATCGGGCGACACGAAGCCGCCGGGCTTGTCCATCACCAGCAGCGTCACGCCTTGCAGGATGAACATGGTCGACAGCGTCACCACGATGGGCTGCATGCGCAGCACGGCGATGAAGAAGCCGTTGAAGGCGCCCACCGCCATGCCGACGCCGATGCCGACGGCGGTCCACAGGATGATGCTGGCGCCTGGCGCCATCGGGTCCATGCTCGATGCCAGCACGGCATTGACCAGCGATATCACCGCGCCGGCAGAGAGGTCGAAACCGCCCGACAGGATGACGATGGTCTGACCGATCGCGGCGAGCGCCGAGGTGGTGCCGCCGCTCGACAGGAACGACACGTCGAAATAGGTCAGCGGCCCGGCGTTGATCCAGTCGACAACGAAGAGCAGGATCGCCAGGACGATCGCGGCAATCAGCGCGCCACGATTGCGCACCAGCGCGCGGCGCAGACCGAAGC
>NZ_RZPQ01001026.1:0-1624 GCF_003999135.1 Mesorhizobium sp. M7A.F.Ca.CA.004.06.1.1
TCCATGCCCAGGCAGGATCCGTTCGGACTGAGGACCAAGTTCGTCTGGTTCGCCAATTTCAGGAAAGTGCTTGCCGATCCGGCCTACCTGAACTCGATCAAGGTCACGGTGGTGTTTTCCCTTGCGACCGCCATCGTCGCCATGTGCGTGGCGCTCCTGCTTGCGGTCATGGCAGAGAAGGTGGTGCGCGGCAAAGGTCTCTACCGCACGCTCTTGATCTGGCCCTACGCGGTGGCGCCGGCAATCGCCGGTATGCTGTGGCTGTTCCTCTTCAACCCGTCGATCGGGTCGCTGGCCTACATGCTGAGAAGTTTCGGCATCGCCTGGGATCCACTGCTCAACGGCACCCAGGCCATGATCCTGCTGGTGTCCGCCGCTGCCTGGAAGCAGATCAGCTACAATTTCCTGTTCTTCGTCGCCGGCCTGCAGGCGGTGCCGAAAGCCTTGATCGAGGCGGCGGCCATGGACGGCGCCGGCGAGACCAAGCGATTCTGGACCATCGTCTTCCCGCTGCTTGCGCCGACGACCTTCTTCCTGCTGGTCGTCAACACCGTCTATGCCCTGTTCGACACGTTCGGCATCGTCCATGCCGTCACCGGGGGCGGTCCGGGCAAGACGACTGAAACGCTGGTCTACAAGGTCTACAATGACGGCTTCGTCAATCTGATCCTCGGTGACTCGGCGGCGCAGTCGGTCATCCTGATGGTCATCGTCATCTCGCTCACGGCCATCCAGTTCCGCTATGTGGAACGCAAAGTCCATTACGGCTGAGGGCGAGCGATGATCGGCCAGTCACCGCTCCGCACCGTCATCGCCCACGCCGTGCTGATCCTCGGCATATTGATCGTTGCTTTCCCGATCTACTACACGTTCGTTGCCTCGACGCAGACGCTGCAAACGATCCTCAGGCCGCCATTGCCGCTCCTGCCCGGCGATCAGTTCTGGAACAATTACACCGAAGCGCTGTTCGGCGGTGTCGGCCGTATCGGCGGCGTCAGCGTCGGCAGGCTGCTGCTCAACACGACGATCATGGCGCTCGGCATCGCGGTGGGAAAGATCTTCATCTCGATCCTGTCGGCCTACGCGATCGTATTTTTCCGCTTTCCGCTGCGCATGACCTTCTTCTGGCTGATCTTCATCACCTTGATGCTTCCCGTCGAGGTGCGCATCCTGCCGACCTACAAGGTGATGGTCGATCTCGGCATGATCGACACCTATGCCGGCCTGATCATCCCGCTGATCGCCTCCGCCACCGCCACATTGCTGTTTCGACAGTTTTTCATGACCATTCCAGGTGAGCTGGTGGAGGCGGCGCGTGTTGACGGTGCGGGGCCGTGGCGCTTCTTCTTCGATATCCTGTTGCCGCTGTCGCGGACGAATATCGCGGCGCTGTTCGTCATCCTCTTCATTTATGGCTGGACGCAGTATCTGTGGCCGTTGCTCGTCACCAACAGCAGCAACATGAACACGATCGTCATCGCGCTCAGAAAGATGGTCTCCTTCGCCGATGCCGATACGCAATGGCACCTGGTCATGGTTACAGCGATGCTGGCCATCGTGCCGCCGATCCTGGTCGTGGTGCTGATGCAACGCTGGTTCGTTCGCGGCCTGGTCGATTCCGAAA
>NZ_RZPQ01001027.1:0-1623 GCF_003999135.1 Mesorhizobium sp. M7A.F.Ca.CA.004.06.1.1
CGATTGCCTGGAATGCCGCGATGACGGCGTTCTCGATGTTGATGGCGCTCGCGCTGGCCGGCGCCGTGTTGCGCAACCTGGCGTTCATGGGGATCGTCGAGCTGACTTTGAAGATGATGGCCGACATCGCCGCCGATGCTTTCCATCGCGTCCAGCGCTTTTCCACCGACTGGCATGCCAACAGCTTTGCCGGCTCGACCGTGCGCAAGGTGACGCGCGGCATGTGGGCGCTCGACCTGCTCAACGACACCATCCTCATCGCGCTGCTGCCGTCAATCGTCATGCTGGTCGGCTCGACATTGCTGCTTGGCTGGTTCTGGCCGTTGATGGGGGCGGTCGTTGCTGCCGGTTCGGTGCTGTTCATCACGGTGACGGCGCTGCTGTCGCTTGGCTATGTCGCGCCGGCGGCAAGGCTCGCCAACACGTGGGATACCCGCCTCGGCGGCTCGCTGGCCGACGCGGTCAGCTGCAACGCCGTGGTCAAGGGCTTTGGCGCCGAGGAGCGCGAAGAACGCCGACTGGCCAAGGTCGTCGCCAAATGGCGTGCGCGCACACGGCGCACCTGGGTGCGCGGCACCATCAACGGCACCACGCAAGGGGTGCTGCTGCTGGTCATGCGCGCCGCGGTGATCGGCCTGGCGCTGATGCTGTGGTCGTGGGGGCAGGCGAGCGCCGGCGACGTTGCCTTCGTGCTGACCTCGCTCTTCGTGCTGCAGGGCTATCTCAGGGATATCGGCACGCATATCCGCAATCTGCAGCGCTCCATCAACGATATGGAAGAGCTGGTCGATTTCCAGTCCGAACCGCTCGGCATCGAGGACCGGCCCGGCGCCAAGCCGATCCGGATCACCGAAGGACGGATCAGCTTTGACAACGTGACCTTTCACTATGGCCATCACCGATCGGCGCTTTACCGCGACTTTTCGGTCGATATCGCGCCGGGTGAGCGCGTCGGGCTGGTCGGCCATTCGGGATCGGGCAAGACGACCTTCGTCAAGCTTATCCAGCGGCTCTATGATGTGAATGCGGGGAAAATCCTGGTCGACGGCCAGGACATCTCGCAGGTGGCGCAAGCCTCGCTGCGCGGGCAGATCGCCATCGTTCAGCAGGAGCCGATCCTGTTCCACCGGTCGCTGGCCGAAAACATCGCCTATGCCAGGCCGAGTGCGACGCAGGAGGAGATCGAGCATGCCGCGAAGTTGGCGAGTGCGCATGACTTCATCACCAGCCTGCCGAAGGGCTATGGCACGCTGGTCGGGGAACGCGGCGTGAAGCTGTCGGGCGGCGAACGTCAGCGCGTGGCGATCGCGCGCGCCTTCCTTGCCGATGCGCGCATCCTGATCCTCGACGAGGCGACATCGAGCCTCGATTCGGAGTCGGAGGTGCTGATCCAGCAGGCGATGGAGCGGCTGATGGTCGGCCGCACGACGCTGGTCATCGCGCACCGGCTTTCGACGGTGAGGGCGCTGGACCGGCTGCTGGTCTTCGATCGCGGCAACATCGTCGAGGAAGGCTCGCATAATGAACTGATCCGGCTGAAAGGCGGCATCTACCGCCGCCTGTTCGAGCGCCAGGCATTGGAACTGACCAAGGGACTTGTGAGCTGAGTTGAGGCGGCCTTCA
>NZ_RZPQ01001028.1:0-1621 GCF_003999135.1 Mesorhizobium sp. M7A.F.Ca.CA.004.06.1.1
GTCATCGAGGTGGCGATCGTGCGGCCGGGCCCGATCCAGGGCGACATGGTCCACCCCTATCTGCGCCGCCGGCAGGGCAAGGAAAAACCCGAGTATCAAAAACCGGAGCTGGAGGCGATCCTCAGCAAGACACTAGGTGTGCCGCTGTTCCAGGAGCAGGCGATGAATATCGCCATCGTCGCCGGCGGTTTCAAACCGGGCGAGGCCGATGAACTGCGCCGCGCCATGGCCACCTTCAAGCGCACCGGCACCATCGGCAATTACCGCGACCGTATGATCAATGGCATGGTCGGCAAGGGCTACACGAAGGACTTCGCCGAGCGCTGTTTCAAGCAGATCGAGGGCTTTGGCGAATATGGCTTTCCCGAAAGCCATGCCGCTTCCTTCGCCCTGCTCGTCTACGCCTCCTGCTGGTTCAAGACCTTCTATCCCGACGTGTTCTGCGCCGCGATCCTGAATTCGCAGCCGATGGGGTTTTACCAGCCGGCCCAGCTGGTGCGCGACGCAAGCGACCATGGCGTCGACATTCGCGATGTCGACGTCAATTTTTCGGTGTGGGATTGCACGCTGGAAAAGGCGCCGTTCGATCCGGCCCGCATCCTCCCACGCCATGCCGAGATGCGCGGCGTCATCGAGACGAAGCATGCCGTGCGGCTCGGCTTCCGCCAGATCAAGGGCCTGTCGAAGGAGCGCATGGCGGCCTTCGTCGAACAGCGCGGCTCAGGCTACGTATCCGTCAGGGATGTCTGGCTGCGCTCCGGCCTCGATGTCGGCGACATCGAGCGGCTGGCGCAGGCCGATGCCTTCCGTTCGCTCGGCCTTGATCGTCGCCAAGCCTTGTGGGCGGTGCGCGCGCTCGACGGCAAGAGCGCCGCCGAAAGGCTGCCGCTGTTCGACCAGCCGGCGCTTCGCCTGCGCGAGCTGGAGCCTGAGACGAAGCTGCCGAAAATGCCGCTCGGCGAGCATGTCATCCATGATTACCGCGCGCTCGGCCTGTCGCTGAAGGCGCATCCGGTCGCCTTCCTGCGCGAGCGGCTCGACCGCGCCGGCGTCATCCCCAATGCGAACCTGCCTTCCGTGCGCGACGGCAGGCGCGTCTCCGTCGCCGGCCTCGTGCTGGTGCGGCAGCGCCCCGGCAAGGGCAATGCGATCTTCCTGACGCTGGAGGACGACAAGGCGGTTGCCAACGTCATCTTCTGGCAAAGGACCTTCGACCGTTACCGGCCGATCGTCATGGGCGCCCGGTTCGTCAAGGTCACCGGAAAATTGCAGTCGGAATCGGGCGTGGTCCACATCGTCGCCGAGAGGATCGAGGATCTGACGCCCTGGCTGACCGTGCTTCTGGAGAAGGTCAGCGGGGCCGCACCAGCGGTTCCTCCGAGAGACCTCGCCAAGGACGGTTCGGATCGCTCCAGCCCCGCCAAACAAAGCGCGCCGATCCGGCAGGATCTCGCAACGCTGTCGGAAGAAGCGGAAAGGGTCATGCCCAAGGGCCGCAATTTTCAGTAGGCAAGGCCATGCCAAGGGCGGAACGAAAGCGGACGTCGGCGATCCTTCGCGCTCCCCGCTGTCCCGCCAGCCTTCGGCAAATTGGCGGGTATAAGCAGCGTGCCCCTCAGCC
>NZ_RZPQ01001029.1:0-1618 GCF_003999135.1 Mesorhizobium sp. M7A.F.Ca.CA.004.06.1.1
GGACTGCTGGCTGTCGCCTTCCTTCGTCTTCGCAACATCAGGAAATATCGCCACGCTCCTTCGCCTCAAAATTGGGAAGAGGCGCGTCGCCGCGAGAACGACTACATACTGTACGGCTCGATGCATGGCTTCATGCTTGGCGCCTTCTGCTTTGTCGGCATCTATCTTGCCTATGACCCGTTCGCGGAAATAGCTGCCGTCTGCGTGACGCTTGCCTCCGCCACGTCTATTGCTGGCCGCAACTATGGTTCGCCCAGGATGGTCGTGATCTTCATTATGACCATGACTTGGCCGATCTCGCTGGGCTTCATCCTGCGGGGCGATCCCTATCACTTCATTCTCGGCCTGCTTTCGGCGCCATTTCTTTTTGCTATCAAGCGCTTCGCCGATCTGGTCCGCGAGGTGCTTTTCGCCGCCCTGTCCGAGGAAAAGAAGGCCAATCGCATCGCCCAGCGCTTCAACCGAGCGCTCAACACCATGTCGCACGGCCTTGTCATGCTCGGCCCGGACGGCCGCGTCGCGGTGGCCAATGCCGAGGCGGCGCATCTGATGTCGCTCAAGTCGCCCGACGCGCTGCTCGGCCGGTCGATCCATGGTCTGTTGATGCGCGGTGTCGCCGGCGGCATGCTGGCGCCCAAGGATTGCCGCTACATCGAGGCCCAGCTGACGCGTGCCCTGCGCGAGGGCCGCGACCGCAAGGTGCTGGTTTCCCTCGCCAACGGCCAGCATTACGAGTTCTCGGCTCGCGAAGGCAGCCAGGAACTGGGCGTCATCACCTTCGAGGACGTCACCGCCCGTGTCGAGGCGGAAGACAAGATCCGCTTCATGGCACGTTACGACAACCTCACCGGCCTGCCCAACCGCGCCTATTTCCATGAACTGGTAGGCGAGGCCATGGTATCAGGCGATCGCGATCGTCTCTGCGGCCTTGCGGTGCTCGACCTCGACGATTTCAAGAGCGTCAACGACACGCTTGGCCATCCGATCGGCGATGGCTTGATCTATGCCGTTGCCGAGCGGCTTGCCGCCATTGCCAGGCAAGATATCACGGTCAGCCGTTTCGGTGGCGACGAGTTCATGATCTTCTTCGACCGCGTCGAGGATGAGAGCCATCTGACCAGCCAGCTCGACGAGATTTTCGCCGGCCTGCAAGGGGAAGTCGACGTCGCCGGTCACGGGCTGCGCATTCAGGCCAGCGGCGGCGCGGTGCTGTCACGGGTCAAGGATACCGATGTCGACGCCATGATCGTCAAGGCGGACCTGGCGCTCTACAAGGCCAAGGAGCTCGGCAAGAACAGCTGGCGGCTGTTCGAAGCCTCGATGGATGCCGCCTTCCGCAACCGTCAGCTGATGAAGGCGGACCTGCGTACAGCCGTGGAAAGCAAGGGCTTGAGGGTGGTCTATCAGCCGATCGTGGCGATGAGCACCATGCGTATCGCCAGCTGCGAGGCGTTGTGCCGGTGGGATCATCCCGATCTCGGGCCGATCTCGCCCAGCATCTTCATTCCTTTGGCCGAGGAAATGGGCATCATTTCCGAGATCAGCACCTTCGTGCTGCAGGCAGCCTGCGCCGAATGCGCCAAATGGCCGGACCAGACCAGCGTCTCGGTCAATCTCT
>NZ_RZPQ01000102.1:0-11838 GCF_003999135.1 Mesorhizobium sp. M7A.F.Ca.CA.004.06.1.1
GCTGGAGACAAGCCATCCTCACGGCCGCCCGAAGCTTGCTCGCGTGCAGGCTCGATGGCACCCGCAGGCGCGGGAACAGGGGCCGGCAGAACCACCAATTGCGGCACCTGCTTGAAGGAAAAGCCGCCGCGGATGTCGCCCATCTTGCCGGCGATGATGCCCATCGCCGCCTTTTCGAGGCTGCGGTCATAGCGCGTTTCGGCTGTGGCCGGCGCGATGATAACGGCGCAAAGTGCTGCGCCGCACAGAAGCGTTTTCATTGTTGTTGTCTCCCTGCCTGATCACGATCTAGCAGGGCGCCATTGAAAAACGGCCAAGAGACACGGTAAGCAAAGCGCCAAATGGCAGCGTAAACAATGCCTTAAGATCGCTTGCCGGCAAACTAATTCAAGTCTTTGAGACTTTGATTCAGGCGCGCTGGGATTCAGGCGCGCTGGGCGTGGACTGTGTGCCCGAGTGCCACGAACACGGTGCGCACGATGCCGGCGGCATCGAGCCCGGCATCGGCATACATCTTTTCCGGCTTGGCGTGGTCGCTGAACGCGTCGGGCAGCACCAGCGGACGCACCTTCAGGCCGCTTTCCAGCAGGCCCTCATGGGCAAGGAACTGCAGCACGTGGCTGGCGAAGCCGCCGACGGCGCCCTCCTCCACCGTCACCAGCACCTCATGCGAGCGGGCCAGCCGCCGGATCAGATCCTGGTCGAGCGGCTTGGCGAAACGGGCGTCGGCGACCGTGGTGGACAGCCCGGCAGCACCTAGCTCCTCCGCGGCGATCAGGCAATCCTGCAGCCGCGTGCCGAAAGACAGCAATGCAACCTTGGTACCCTCCTTGACGATGCGGCCCTTGCCGATTTCGAGAACCGAGCCGCGCTCCGGCATGTCGACGCCGACGCCATTGCCGCGCGGATAGCGGAAGGCGATCGGACCCTCATCATAGCTCGCCGCGGTGCGCACCATGTGGCGCAGCTCCGCCTCGTCGGCGGCCGCCATGACGACGAAACCCGGCAGTGTCGCCAGGAAGGTGGTGTCGAAGGCGCCGCAATGGGTCGCGCCATCGGCGCCGACGAAACCGGCGCGGTCGATGGGAAACCGCACCGGCAATTTCTGAATAGCGACGTCGTGGACGACCTGGTCGTAGGCGCGCTGCAGGAAGGTGGAATAGATGGCCGCGAACGGCTTGCAGCCTTCGGTGGCAAGGCCGGCGGCGAAGGTCACCGCGTGCTGTTCGGCGATGCCGACATCGAAGGTGCGCGATGGGAACGCTTCACCGAACAGGTCGAGGCCGGTGCCGCTCGGCATGGCGGCCGTGACGGCGACGATGCGGTCGTCCTCGCGGCCCTCCTGGACCAGGCTTTCGGCGAACACCTTGGTGTAGGCCGGTGCGTTGGCTGGCGCCTTGGCCTGCGCGCCGGTGATGACGTCGAACTTGTTGACGCCGTGATATTTGTCGGCGGCGGCTTCGGCCGGCGCATAGCCCTTGCCCTTCTGGGTGACGACATGGATGAGCACCGGGCCTTCGCCATTGTCGCGGACATTTTTCAGGACCGGGATCAGGTGCTCCAGATTGTGGCCGTCTATGGGGCCGATGTGATAGAAGCCGAGTTCCTCGAACAGCGTGCCGCCGGTGACATAGCCGCGTGCATGCTCGACCGCCCTTGTGATCGCACGATCCGCGCGCTTGCCGAGATAGGACGTCAGTTTCTTGCCGAAATCGCGCAGGCCGATATAGGCCTTGCCGGAGGCCAGCCGCGCCAGATAGGCGCTCATCGCGCCGGTCGGCGGCGCGATCGACATGTCGTTGTCATTGAGAATGACGATCAGCCGTGCATCGAGCGCACCGGCATTGTTCATCGCCTCATAGGCCATGCCGGCAGACATGGCGCCATCGCCGATGACGGCAATGACGCTGTTGCGGCCGCCGGAGAGATCGCGGGCGGCGGCCATGCCGAGGCCGGCCGATATCGATGTCGAGGAGTGGGCGGCGCCGAAGGGATCGTACTCGCTCTCGGCGCGGCGGGTGAAGCCGGACAGACCGCCTTCCTGGCGCAGCGTGCGGATACGGTCGCGGCGGCCGGTCAGGATCTTGTGCGGATAGGCCTGGTGGCCGACATCCCAGATCAGCCTGTCATCGGGGGTGTTGAAGACATAGTGCAGCGCCACTGTCAGCTCGACCACGCCAAGCCCGGCGCCCAGATGACCACCCGTGCGGGAGACGGCGTCGACCAGCTCGGCGCGAAGCTCGGACGCCAATTGCGGCAGTTCACTTTCCGCAAGCGTGCGCAGGTCGGCCGGGATGCGGACCTTGTCGAGAAGCGGCGTATGCGGCGTTGCGTTCACTGTGCTCGGGCTTTCGGTTGATGGGCGAATAGGCCGCCGGCCGGCGAAAGTAAATGCGTGTCAGTGACGCGGATCAGGCCCTAGTCTTTTGTCTATGCATTTCGTTCTGCCACTTTCCGGCGACGGGCATCAGCTTTCCGGCAGCGGGATGAACTCTTCCTCGTCTCCGGGAACGATGTCGAAGCGGCCCGCCTTCCATTCTTGCTTGGCCTGTTCGATGCGCTCCTTCGATGAGGAGACGAAATTCCACCAGATATAACGCTTCGAACCAAGAGAGGCGCCGCCGAACAGCATGAAATGCGCGCCGGTCAGCGACGACACGACGATCTCGTCACCGGGACGGAACACCAGCAGCCGTTCGGCTGGGAACACATCGCCCGAAATCGAGACCTCGCCCTCCAGCGTGTAAATGGCGCGTTCTTCCGCATCGGCCGGGATTTTCACGCTGGCGCCGGGCGCCAGGCGCAGGTCGGCGTAGAGCGTCTCCGAGTCGGCCCTGACCGGCGACCGCAACCCCTGGAAATCGCCGATGATGAGGCGCCCGTTGACGCCTTCGGCATCGATCTCGGGAAGCCTGAGCGCTCCTGTGTTCTCGAAAACCGGTGCCACCTCTTCCTTGTCGTCCGGCAGCGCCAGCCATGTCTGCAGACCGGATACCGACATCGGCGCGCCACGCAGTTCCTCCGGCGTACGCTCCGAATGGACGATGCCGCGGCCAGCGGTCATCAAATTCACGTCGCCGGGCTGAATGACCATTTCGGTGCCGAGTGAATCGCGGTGCCGGATCTTGCCGTCGAACAGATAGGTGACCGTCGACAGGCCGATATGCGGATGCGGACGGACGTCGAGCGCCTGGCCGGCCCGCAGGATGGCAGGACCCATGCGGTCGAAGAAGATGAACGGCCCGACCAGCCGCCTTTTTGCCGTCGGCAGGGCACGGCGCACCTGAAAACCGCCGATGTCCTTGGCGTTCGGAATGACCATCAATTCGATCTGGTCGCTGGCAAAGGCGTCGCCTGCCTCAGGGTCTTTCCCGGGGAAGAAGCTCATGGACTCTCCTTGTCGGCCGTCGAAGGCCGCCTGGCCGCGTCAGGCAAAGCGGATCGCCGCCTTTGCCCGCAGCTTGGCCGCCACCTCTTCGCGATTACGCGGATGCTGATGGGTTTCCAGGGAATCGAGCAGTTCGCGCGCCGAGGCCGCGATGGCTTCGACGGCATGGTCGAAGGCGTGCTGGTTCTGCTTCGAGGGTCGCGTCGTTCCGCTCAGCTTGCGGACGAACTGAAGAGCCGCGTCGCGCACCTCGTCAGGGGTTGCCGGCGGATCAAAATTGAACAGGGTCTTGATGTTTCTGCACATCGCTTCCGTATCTCCTCTTGTCCTTGAGCTGTTTCAATCGGGACGAGTTATATCCTCGATCATGATCATGTCCAAAAACCGGTGAGGCGAGCCTATGTTCGGACCGGGCCTCAATCCGCGTCGAGCGGCTCCGTTCCGACCGGCTTGCCGTCGCGCGACAGCCTGATCTTCTCGACCTTGTCCTCGGCGGCCTTCAGCAGCCGGTCGCAATGCGCCTTCAGCGCCTCGCCACGTTCATAGATCTTGATCGACTGGTCGAGCGGCACGTCGCCACGCTCCAGATCATCGACGATCTTCTCCAGCGCATCGAGTGCCTGCTCGAAGCTCATCGCCTTGACGTCTTCGTTGGTCTCATCGGCCATCATTCATCCTTTCATCAGTCGCCCGACATGGGCGGCGACCGAAAATGCCAATCCCTGCAGATCGTAGCCGCCCTCGAGCAGGCTGACGAGCCGGTTGCCGCTGTGGCGTGCCGCGCGCTGCATCAGTTGGCCGGTCGCCCAATCGAAATCATCCTCGGTCAGATTGATCTCGGCCAGCGGATCGCGGTGGTGCGCGTCGAACCCCGCCGAAATGATAATCAGGTCGGGCGCGAAATTGTCGAGCGCGGGCAGGACGCGCGACAGGAAGGCATCGCGAAACACCTCGCTGCCAGTCTGCGGCGCCAGCGGCGCGTTGACGATGTTGCCGGCGCCCGTTTCGTTCTTCGCTCCGGTGCCGGGATAAAGCGGCATCTGGTGTGTCGAGCAATAGAGCACCGACGGATCGTCCCAGAAAATGTCCTGCGTGCCATTGCCGTGATGCACGTCCCAGTCGACGATGGCAACGCGTTCGACACCGTGTTTCTTCTGCGCATAACGCGCCGCGATCGCCGCCGTGTTGAACAGGCAGAAGCCCATGGCCGTGGTCTTTTCGGCATGATGGCCGGGCGGCCGGGCGGCGACGAAGACGTTGTCGGCGCGGCCCGAAAAGACGTCATCGACGGCGGCGTTGGCGGCGCCGATCGCGGTGATCGCCGCTTGCCAGCTCTTCGGACTGGCAGTGGTGTCGGCATCGATGCGGGCAATCCCCTCGTCGGGAATGGCGGCGCGCACGCGGGCGACGAAATCGGCGGGATGCGCGTAGAGGATGGTGGCCTCGTCGCCTTCCGGCGCCTGGATACGATCGAGCCCGGCAAAGGCTTCCTCATCGAGCACGCGCTCGATGGCACGCAAGCGGTCGGGCCGCTCGGGATGTCCGGGCGGCGTGAGATGCTCGAGGAAGATCGGATGGGTGTAGAGACGGGTGGTCATCGTCCTAATCTAGTGACCCGGATCGACAAAGGCCATGCACGGGCGGCCGATGACTGGGGAAAATCGCGACTGCGTCCATTCGCGTCGCTGCAAGCATTGGCGTCCTCAGCACTTCGGCGTAAGGTTTTTGGTACTGCCTGGTGCCCGCCGCAAGCGGGAGAATCGGGAACACGGTTGAATTCCGTGGCGTGCCCAACGCTGTGAGGGGGACCGCGCCGGTAAATGCCACTGTCGATGACGGGAAGGCACCGGACGCGGGTTGATCCCGAGCCAGAAGACCGGCCTGGCAGGCATCGTCATCCGCATGGTCAGGCGGATGATATCAATTGCAATCGCAAGGGGACAAGCGATGCCGGAACACCTGACCGCTGCTGTTGGCGACGGATTTGACCAGAGTGCGCGCGATGCGGTCTATCGCGCCATGTTCACACGGCGCGACGTGCGCAGCCATTTCCTGCCCACCGCGATCGATGACGACGTGCTGGCGCGGCTGCTGCTTGCTGCCCATCACGCGCCATCGGTCGGCTTCATGCAGCCATGGAATTTCATTGTCATTCGTGACATCGAGCGACGGGCGGAGGTGCGCGACCTGTTCCTGGCCGCGCGCGAGCAGGAACTGCCGGCGATCGACGAAGAGCGGCAGGAACTCTACCGCAAGCTCAAGCTGGAAGGCATCTGCGAAAGCGCGCTCAACATCTGCATCACCTGCGACCGGCAGCGCTCGAAGGGTTCGCCGCTGGGACGCTGGCACAATCCGGAGATGGATCTCTACAGCACCGTCTGCGCGGTGCAGAATTTCTGGCTGGCCGCGCGTGCCGAGGGCGTCGGTGTAGGCTGGGTCAGCATCATCGAAGCGCAGGCGCTAAAGCGGCTGTTGGCCATTCCGGACCACGTAACGCCGATCGCCTATCTCTGCGTCGGCCGTGTTTCCGAGTTCGCTCCCAAACCGGACCTTGAAACGCATGGCTGGGGACGGCGGCTGCCGCTGCCGGAGCTGATCATGAGCGAGACCTTTTCCGGGCAAGGCGAGACACAGCTCAAATCCACCGTGGCGCGCCTCAACACCGTTTCTGCCTCACCAGACATCACCCGCCCGGCCGATCAGGGTGTGGCGCCGGCCGTAGCCCAGCGCGAACCGCCGAAGGAGGCGAGCGCCTTGTCCTTGAGCTCCCTGAACTTCGACGACGCCTCGGCCAGCCGGGCGTCCCAGGCCGGATCCGGCACCTGGCCCGCGATGGTCTTGAAATAGACCTGCATCAGGCAGGCGATGGCGAAGGGTTCAATGAATGCCGCCTTGAATGCCCAGGCGAAGACGATGGCGAGCACAAAAGCCCAGCCGGCGAGCTGGCCAGGCATCAGGAACAGAATCGCGCCGGCAGGCGCCAGCATCATCAGAAAGATGATGAACGACACGCCCCACATGATGACCGCCAGCCAGACGGCGTTCTTGACCATGACCTTGCCGTTCTGGGCATAGAGCACGACGCCCTGGCGCGCCGTCTCGAAGGGCGAGGCTGAATTGATGCGGATGTTGTAGCCGAGGATGATCTCGTCGACATAGGTCAGCGACAGGCGGATCACCGTGTTGATGAAGGAGACCAGGCCGCTCAGGCCCGGTATCGGCAGGAAGGCGGCGATGCCGCCGAGCAGGCCGGTGATGGCGCGGATGGCGCCCTTGACGAGTTGGTCGACGACGAAAAGGATGTTGGCCTCGGCGAAACGCTGGGTCACGATATCCCTGGCATAGGCGATCTGGTCCTGACGCCGGGAATGTCGCGGCCGTCGATCAGATGAACCATGACGGCGATGTGGCCGGCCTTGACGACATAGAGGATGTATTCGCGGATCCAATACACAGCGATCGAGACGAGGCCAAACCCGACCACGCCGCCCCACAGGGCAAAGGACATGGGCCCGTCGGGATCAGTGGAGATATGGCCGACGCCATAGCCGACCGAGGCGCCGGTGCCCGTCGCCATAATGTAGGCCAGCGTGATGCCGAAATAGACGATCATGCGAAAGACGATGAACGGCCAGGTCCGCATCATGATGGACACCGACCGGCCGATCTCAAAATCCCACATGTGCCCCGAATCTCCGCCTCAGAGATGGTGGAAGAGGATGGACTCAACCCGGCGATTGTCAATTGCCGGCCCTGACGCCAAAGGGCAACGAATTCGGGCTAACGGGTTTCTTCGGAGCCTTCGCCGGCGCGTAGGCTGACGGAGCATCAAACGAAAAACCCGCCTGTGCGGCGGGTCACTGGCGCAAATCAGCACCATGGACGAATATGTACCTTAGCTGAGGTCACCGAGTCAAGAAAAAATTCCTATCGGGAACAGCTGCCGGCACGAAAGCTCCGGTGGGAACTTCAATTCGACTGCGGGTCCGGCTTCTTGAGCAGGCCTTCGAGCAGTTGCTTGAACGCCGTCACCACCTTCTTCGACGTCGCTTCGGGGTCGCTCGAATTGGCGATCCGTTGCGCTGCCTGGCTGCTCGCTCCGTTGATCAGTCGCGAGGCCGTCTCGGGGTCGAGGCTGGAGACAACGACCCCCTCCTCCTGCAGCGCGGTCAGATGGTCGGTCATTGAAGCGATGCACGCACTGCAATTCGGCCATTGCGCTGGATCCCCCAGCACGGCCGGGCCATCCCGGAACATGATGCGCTGGATTTCCGGCTCCAGCGCCATCTCGATATAGGTCGAGCACTCGTCGACGAAATGCTGCCAACGGGTCGGCGCTCTCGACGCGACCTCATTGATGCGCGCCGCCATCTCGCCGTCAATCTGGGCTATGACCGCCTGCAGCAGCCCCTTTTTGTCGCCGAAATGATGATAGAGCGCGCCGCGCGTCAGCCCGGCCGAAGCGGTGAAATCATCCATCGAGGCTTCCGCATAGCCTGTTGTGCCGAAGGCATGACGGGCCGCCGCGATCAGCTTGGCGCGCGTCTCGGCGATCATCTCCTTGCGGGGTCTGTGCATGGCTTCTGGCCCTATTCACATACGCAACGTATGCCAATTGACATACGCGACGTATGGTCTATTTAATGATCATACGCTCCGTATGTAATTGTCCAATCGTCCTTTGTCGAGGAACCAACCGATGCAAAATCCCTACGCGGAAATCTTTCGTGCCCCGGGAGCCAAGGGCTTTGCGGCCGCCGGCTTCATGGCGCGCCTGCCGATCGCCATGGCGCCCATCGGCATCGTGGCGATGCTGTCGCAGACGCGTGGCGAATACTGGCTGGCCGGAGCCGTCTCGGCGACATACGCGCTGGCCAACGCCTTCGTCGCGCCGCAGATATCGAGACTGGTGGACCGCCTGGGCCAGACACGAATCGTGGTGCCCACCACCATCATCGCGGTGCTGGCTTTCGCGGTCCTGATAGCGGCGGCCAACCAGGACTGGCCGGTTTGGACTCTGTTCGTATCGGCACTGCTGGCCGCCGCCATGCCAAGCATACCGGCGATGGTGCGCGCGCGCTGGACGGAGATTTTCCGGGGGCGGCCGCAGATGAACACCGCATTCGCCTTCGAGTCCGTGGCCGATGAACTGGTCTATATCGCCGGGGCATCGCTATCGGTCGGCCTGAGTGCCGCCCTGTTCCCGGAAGCCGGCGTTCTGGTGAGCACATTATTTCTCGCATTCGGATCAGCGGCCTTCATCCTGCAACGCTCGACCGAGCCCCGGGTGCGGCCGGTCGACCATAACTCAAGCGGCTCGGCGATCCGCCTGCGGCCGGTTCAGATCATCACCCTCGCCCTGATCTTCATCGGCGCAACCTTCGCGACGACGGAAGTGACCACCGTGGCGATCACCAAGGAGCTTGGCCAACCGGGCGCCGCCAGCCTCGTCATCGGCGTTTATGCGCTGGGATCGTTCGTGCTCGGCATCATCGTCGGCGCGCTCAGCCTGAAGGCGCCGCTGAAACGCCAGCTGGCCATCGCAGTCGCCCTCGTCGCGCTCGGCACGCTGTTGCCGCTCACCGCCGACACCGTGCCACTGCTGGCGCTGACCGTGTTCATCAGCGGTGTGGCGATCTCGCCGACCTTCATCACCGCGTTCGGCCTGATCGAGCGGCATGTGCCGGAAGCGATGCTGACCGAAGGCATCACCTGGGTCATGACCGGCATCGGCATCGGCATGGCGCTGGGCTCGTTCGCGGCCGGCGCGATGGTGGATGCGTTCGGCGCCAAGAGCGGGTTCTGGGTGTCGGTGGCTTCAGGCACGATCGCACTGGCCACGGTGCTGCTCGGCCAACGCAGCCTTGCCACGACTGAGTGCGAGATGGACGGATGCGAAGCAGCCGCGATTGCCGCGGAATAGTTCCGGCGCGTCCGGGCTTTAGGACCGGGCGCGCCGCTCTAGGCGGCCGGGCCTGAAATATTGGCTTTTCCCGGGTGCGCCAATGCCAAAAGTATCGTTGGCGCCCCGCGCAGCATCACCTCTTTTTCGAAGGCGAAGCCACATTTCTCCAGCACCCGTCGCGAGGCCGGATTGGCGGGGCGGACGAGGCCGACAACCCGATCGGCACGCAAGGGGCCGAACGCGGTGCGCAGTGCTTCCATCACCAATTCCGTGGCATAGCCATGTCCCCAGGCCGCCGGATGAAGATGATGGGACAGGTTCAGACCGTCGAAATCCGCCGATACCGTGACGCCGCCGAAGCCGATCAACTTTCCATCCGCCTCGACTGCCCAGCGGCCAAAGCCGTGCTTGTCCCAATGACCGATGTCGCGCCTCAGCCGCGCGGCGCTCTGCTGGGCTCTATCCGGAACAGGGTCGGGTCGATGCGCAACAAGCTCCCCGCGCGAAAAGAGATCGATCAGGAAATCCAGATCAGCCTCTGCCGGGCGGCGCAGCAAAAGCCGCTCGCTGCGCTGGCTGGAAGGCAGGGGCGCATTCATCCGTCTTCTCCGGCAACCGGATCGGCGGGAGGCTCAGAGGATCTCGGTCTTGGCGATGTGGATGCCAAAACCTTCGAGGCCGACATAGTGGCGTTCGCGCGAGGCGATCAGGTTGATCGAGGAGATGCCGAGATCCTTGAGGATCTGCGCGCCGAGCCCGATCTCGCGCCACTCGTTTTCGCGGCGGCGGGCCTCTTCGTGATCCTCGCGGTCGCCGCTTGCCGGTCGTTTGCGCTCCTGATGCGCAACGCCGACGGAGCCTTCTCTGAGATAGACGATGACGCCGCGCCTGCGCTCGCCCATTGCCTTCATAATGGCGTCGAGCCGGTGGCTGGTGCCGAACACATCGGTCACCACATCCTCCGAATGCAGGCGCACCGGGACCTCCTCGCCGTCACGAATGTCGCCGAAGACGATGGCGACGTGGTGCATGGAGTCCCACGGCAGCGTGTAGGTGAAGACCTGTGCCTTGCCGCCGAGCGTGTCGATTTCCGAGCAAGCGACGCGTTCGACCAGAGTTTCCTTACGTTGCCGGTAGGCGATGAGGTCGGCAACCGAAACCTGCTTCAGCCCATGCTCCTCGGCGAAAGCCTGCACCTGCGGGCCGCGCTTGACGGTGCCGTCATCATTGACCAGCTCGGAAATGACGCCGACCGGCGGCAGGCCGGCGAGCTTGCACAGATCGACCGCTGCTTCGGTATGGCCGGAGCGCATCAGCACGCCGCCTTCGCGCGCGATCAGCGGGAAGATGTGGCCGGGGCGGACGAAATCCGAGCCACCGACATTGCCGTTGGCAAGATTTCGAACGGTCAAAGTGCGATCTTCGGCCGAGATGCCCGTCGTGGTGCCATGCTTGAAATCGACGCTGACGGTGAAAGCGGTGGTATGGGCGGAATCGTTGTCGGCGACCATCGGCGCAAGGTTCAGCCGCTTGGCTTCTTCGCGCGGCATCGGCGTGCAGACGATGCCGGAGGTGTGGCGCACGATGAACGCCATCTTTTCGGGCGTGCAGTGGACGGCGGCAACGATCAGGTCGCCTTCGTTCTCGCGCCCGTCATCATCCATGACGACGACGATCTCGCCGCGTTCGAAAGCACGCAGGGCTTCGACGATCTTCTTCTGGTCGTAAGGCATAAGTGCTCGCTTTGCTCGCAGGGAATAAGGGAGTAGGGCAGTACGGGAGTAGGGAAAAGCAAAAAGATTTGGCCGGCCGCGCTAAGAGCGCAACATATTCCCTTATTCCCCTATTCCCTTCCCGTCTGTCCCCGATGCCGCAGATAGTGGTCGGCGATCGCACAGGCAACCATTGCTTCGCCGATCGGCACGGCGCGGATGCCGACGCATGGGTCGTGGCGACCCTTGGTCATGATCTCGACGTCCCTGCCGTCCTTGTCGATCGACTTTCGCGGCGTCAGGATCGAGGAGGTCGGCTTGACGGCGAAACGAGCGACGATCGCCTGGCCGGTCGAGATGCCACCGAGGATGCCGCCCGCATTGTTGGACAGGAACACCGGCTTGCCGTCATTGCCGATGCGCATCTCGTCGGCATTCTGCTCGCCGGTGATACGGGCGGCCTCGAAGCCGTTGCCGATCTCGACGCCCTTGACCGCGTTGATCGACATCAGGCCGGAGGCGATGTCCTGATCGAGCTTGGCATAGATCGGCGCGCCGAGGCCTGGCGGAACGCCGTCGGCGACGATTTCGATCACCGCCCCGACCGAGGAGCCCGCCTTGCGGATGCCGTCGAGATACTGGGTGAAGACGGGTACGGAGGCCGGATCGGGGGTGAAGAACGGATTTTCGGCATCGCCGATGAAATTCCAGTTCCAGTTGGCGCGGTCTATGGATTTTTCGCCCATCGACACCAGCGCGCCGCGCACCACAACGCCCGGAACCACCTTGCGCGCCAAGGCACCGGCCGCCACCCTGGCTGCCGTCTCGCGGGC
>NZ_RZPQ01001030.1:0-1615 GCF_003999135.1 Mesorhizobium sp. M7A.F.Ca.CA.004.06.1.1
TCCAAAAAGTCTGCACCTTTTTGGGACATGCTTGTTAGGCTACTCCAGCGATCGCCCTGGCGAATTCGCTTGCTGAGAACGGTTCGAGGTCGTCGACCTGTTCGCCGACGCCGATGAAATAAACCGGCAATTTGTGTTTTGCCGCGATCGCCACCAGAATACCGCCGCGTGCCGTGCCGTCCAGCTTGGTCATCACCAGGCCGTTGACGCCGGCGATATTGCGGAAGATCTCGACCTGGTTGAGCGCGTTCTGGCCGGTGGTGGCGTCGACCGTCTGCAGCACGGTGTGCGGTGCTTCCGGATCGAGTTTGCCCAGCACGCGAACGATCTTTTCGAGCTCGGCCATCAGTTCGGTCTTGTTCTGCAGGCGGCCGGCGGTGTCGATGATCAGCACGTCGGAACCGGCTTCCCTGGCCTTCTCGAAGGCGTCATAGGCGAGCCCTGCGGCATCGGCGCCGATCTTGGAGGCGATGACCGGCGATTTCGTCCGCTCGCCCCAGATCTTCAGCTGCTCGATCGCAGCGGCGCGGAAGGTGTCGCCGGCGGCGAGCATCACCGACAGGCCGCCATCGGTGAGCTTGGCGGCGAGCTTACCGATCGTGGTGGTCTTGCCGGTGCCGTTGACGCCGACCACCAGGATGACATGCGGCTTGTGCGAGAGATCGAGCTCCAGCGGCATGGCGACATGGGTCAGCACTTTTTCCACCTCGGCCGCCATGATGGCGCGGACCTCGGTGTCGGAGACGTCCTTGCCGTAGCGGCTGGCGGCCAGCGCGTCGGTAACGCGCAAGGCCGTTTCCATGCCGAGATCGGCGCGGATCAGCACATCCTCCAGATCCTGCAGCGTCTCCTCATCCAGCTTGCGCTTGGTGAAGACGCCGGCAATGTTGCCGGTGAGCTCCTTGGAGGAGCGGGCAAGCCCGTCCTTCATGCGCTGGAACCAGGAGCGCCTCGGTGCCGGTTCGGGCGCCTTCTGCGGCTCGGCTTTCTGCTCGACCTTCTTGGTGACGGTCACCTTGCCGGGGGCGGCTTTCGGCTCCGGCGCGGGTTGTGGAAGAGGCTGCGGCTCGGGCGCGATTTCCGCAATGACCGGCTGCGATTCGACCGGGGCCGGCTGGCGAATGAGAGGTGCGATTTCGGCGGCGGGCGCTTCGGCCACGAGAGCAGCCGGCATGGCTTCCACGGGTGGCGCCGAATCTTTCGCAAGTTCGTGCTGCCCCTCACCCCTACCCTCTCCCCGTGAAGGACGGGGAGAGGGAGGCGTCAGCGTTGAGGCTTCGTCTTCGATGTTTGCAAGAGGAGGCGCAGCTTCACCGCTAGCCCCCTTCTCCCCGTCTCTATACGGGGAGAAGGTGCCGGCAGGCGGATGAGGGGCTGCGCTGACCTCTGAAGACGGCTGAAGAGGGGACGGCGCCGGTGTCGGCACCTCGATCGGGGCTGGTGTTTCGGCTGGGACCTCGACAGGCGTCGGCACTTCGACCGGGGCCGGCTCCGGCTGCTTTTCCGGCCGCGACGGGATGATCTCCGGCTCGGCCGGCGCCGGAGCAGGGACTTCTTGCGGCTGCGGTTCGGGCGTGGGTTCCGGAACGGCGGGAGGTGTTGGTATCTCCTCGGG
>NZ_RZPQ01001031.1:0-1615 GCF_003999135.1 Mesorhizobium sp. M7A.F.Ca.CA.004.06.1.1
GCGCTCGCCACCGCCGGTCGCCGTCAACACGATGGGCTTCCCCCGCAGCGCTGCCGGATCGATCAGATCGAAGAAATGCTTGAACAGACCGGTATAGCTGCCCTTGTAGGTCGGCGAGCCCACGACAAGCACGTCGGCGGCGAGGATTTGTTCCAGGATCGCGCGCGCCTGGCCGTCGAGATCGCGGGCCCATTTCGCCGTTCCCAGCGACGGACCGAGATCCTCGATATCATAGGTGCTCGCAGACAGGCCGTGGCTGGCGGCGATGTCCCTGGTGACCAGGTCGACGAAGGCGCGCGTCTTTGACGGCCGGGTGATGTTGCCGGAAAAGCCGACGACTGTTGGATTTGACATGGCAGTGAGCCTCTTGGATGGTCGAAGGTTTGACGTGGCGGGCCGTCCCGCCCGCCGGTGGGAGATCAGCTCCAGGCGTGCAGCGGCGGATTTTCGCCGTTGAGGAAATATTTGCCGAGGATCGAATATTTCCAGCGCACCGGATCGTGCAGCGTGTGCGTGCGGGCATTGCGCCAATGCCGGTCGAGATTGTGTTCGGCCAGGGTCGAGCGTGTGCCTGCCAGTTCGAACAGCTTGTTGGTCGCGGCGATGGCGATCTCGGTCGACAGGATTTTTGCCTCGGCGGTGACGATCTGCGCATGCGCGACCGTGTCGGCGGTCGGCTCGGCCACTGCCCGGTCGATCGCCAGGCCGGCCTTCTCCAGCAGCGCCTGCGCCGCGTGCAGGCGCAGCGTCAGGTCGCCGATGGCCTGAATGGTGTAGGGATCGTCCCAGGCGTTGTCGACGCCGCTGTCGATCCAGGCGCGGCTTTTGGTCCTGACGAAGCTGACGGTCTCGTCGATCGCCGCCTGGGCGATGCCGGTGTCGACCGCCACCTGGATGATCTGGAAGATGGCGCCGTCGGCGGTCGGCCTGTCGTAGCCCTTGTAGCCGGGTACCAGATGCGTCTTCGGCAACTTGACGTTGTCGATGATGACGGTGCCGGACAGCGTCGTGCGCTGGCCAAAGCTCGACCAGTCGTCGATGACGGTCAGTCCGGGTGCGCCGCGGTCGGCGATCGCATACCAGGCGCGGCCCTCGTCATCGAGCGCCACGATCGGCACCAGGTGGGCAAGCAGCGCGCCGGACGAATAGAATTTGCGGCCGCTGACAACCACATGATCGCCGGCATCGGTGAAGCGGGTCTCAAAATCGGCGGCGCGCTTGGAGCCGAACTCGGAAAAGGCGTTGCCGAACCGCGTGCCTTTCAACGCTTCGGCAAACAGCAGCTTCTGCTGGTCCGCGTCGGCCACGGTGCGGATGGCGGCTACAACGCCGAGATGGTTCTGGGCAACCTGGCCGATCGAGGAATCCGCCGCCGAGATGATCTCGATCACCTTCGCCAGCGTCGCATATGACACCTCCGGCCCACCGAATGCCTTTGGTACATTGATCGACCAAAGGCCGCTTTGCGAAAAGGCATCGAGTTCGGCGACCGGCCAGATCCGCTCGCGATCGCGTCGGGAGGAATCCTTGACGAATTCGGCGGCGAGCGCGTGGGCAATCGCAATCGCCTCCGCATCGTCCTTGATGATGTGCGCTGGCGCGGTCGGTCTTGCGA
>NZ_RZPQ01001032.1:0-1613 GCF_003999135.1 Mesorhizobium sp. M7A.F.Ca.CA.004.06.1.1
AAGCCAAGCAGGGTGCCGAGCACCAGGCTGATCAGTGACAGCATCACGGTCATGCCTAGGCCGCGCAGGGCCAGCGGATAAGAGCCGGCGAGGCTTTGCAGTTGTTGCCAGATCATGTCCGCGCCCCCGCCGTGCCGAGCCAGCGGCTGGAGACGCCAGCCAGTCCTTTCAGTCCGTAATACAGCAGCAGGTAGAAGGCGGCGATGGTGAGGAAACCTTCGGCCGGCATGAAGCGGTCGGAAGCGAGCAATTGGCCGGCGCGCGTCAGTTCGGAAACCGAGATCAGCGACAGAAGGGCGGAATCCTTGACCAGCACGATCGCCTGGCCAAGCAGCGGCGGGATCGTCACCTTGAAGGCCTGCGGCAGGACGACCAGACGCATGCGCTGGACATAGGTCATGCCCGAAGCGACGCTGGCCTCGACCTGGCCACGTGGGATCGACAGGATGCCGGCGCGAATGATTTCAGCGATATAGGCGCCGCTGTTGAGCGACAGCGCGAGAATGCCGACGACCAGCTCAGGCAGGACGAAGCCGAGCCGGGGCAGGCCGAAATAGAGGAAATAGAGCTGCGCCAGCAAGGGTGTGGCGCGTACGGCGTCGATATAGGCCTTGGCCGGCACGCGAAACAGCCAGCCGCGCTGCAGGTTCATGGCGCACAGCACGATGCCGACGATCAGTGCGCCGACAAAGGACAGCGCCGACAGCCAGACGGTCGTGATCAGGCCCTGCCCGAACAGCGGCAGATATTCGACAATGGTGCGGAAACTGAAATTTTCGAGCATCGTTGGGTGCAATCCCCAGAGTGCAGGAAACGACGGATGAAGCGAAATTCCAGGCGGTTTCGCGGCGCTTGAGACGCGCGCGAAACCGCCTGGGTTTTATCGCTGCTTAGTGGTCTTTCTTCCAGGCGTCGGAATTGACCCAGTAGTCGAGGTTCTTCTGCAGGCGACCATCGATGGTGACCTGGTTGAGGAACAGGTTCATCCAGATCAGCAGGTCCGGCTCGTCATAGCGGGTGGCGAAGGCAAGCGGCTCCTTCGACAACAGGTCCGGCATGATGGTGAAGCTGCCGGCCGGATAGGCGGTCGACTGGCCCTTGACCGCCGAGACGTCGTTGACGCCGCAATCGGCCTGGCCGTTGTTGACGGCGTCGAGCAGCAGCGGACCGCCGCCCTTGTAGCTCTTGATGTCGGCGTCGGGGAAGGCTTTCTTGGCTTCCTTCTCGCCGGTGGCGCCGAGCAGCACGGCGATCTTGGTGCCCTTGGCCTTGCAGTCCTCAGTGGTCTTGAACTTGCTGTCGGCCTTGGTGAAGACGGTGCTGCCCGTGTACATGTAAGGCGTGGTGAAGGCGACCTTCATGCCACGCGCCAGCGTCGGTGTCATGTCGGCGACCAGAAGGTCGGCCTTACCCGACAACAGCGCCGGAATCAGACCATCCCAGTCGAAGTCGAGGAACGTGATTTTCACACCCATTTCCTTGGCCATCAGTTCGGCCAGTTCGACCGAACTGCCGGTGCGTTCGCCGTTGGCGCCAACCAGCGAGAAGGGCGGTCCTTGAGTCTGCACGGCGACGCGCAACTCGCCGCGCTTGGTGATGTCGTCGAGCGTACC
>NZ_RZPQ01001033.1:0-1612 GCF_003999135.1 Mesorhizobium sp. M7A.F.Ca.CA.004.06.1.1
CCTCTTCGGGTGGTGCCGGGTTGGAGCGGTCGCCGAGCGACACCGGCACCAGCGACAAGGTGATCATCATCGACATGATGGCGAAGATGGCGAAACCGCCGGCGCCGAAGACCGGGATCAGGAACTGGGCTGATGTCACCGAACCGATGTCGACCATCCGGTAGATCGCCAGCACGCGTGCCCGGTCGTGATTGCCGACGCCGGAATTCAGCCAGCTTTCGACGATGGTGAACAGCCCGGCGAAGCAGAAGCCGCCAGCAAGGCGCACCGCGCACCACATCACCGGATCGATGACCAGCACCAGGAGCAAGGTGCCTACCGAGGCGATTGCCGCCAGCGCCGAAAATGCCCTGATATGGCCGACCGCCTTCATGATGCGGGTGATGGCCAGGCAGCCGAGCAGGAAGCCGGCGAAGTAGAAGGTGCCCATCAGGCCGATGTCGGAAGCCGAAAACCCTTCCTGCGCGCCGCGCAGCGCGATCAGCGTGCTCTGCAGCCCATTGCCGCCGAGCAAGATGCCGGCGGCGAGAAGAAGCGGGATCATCGGGCGGATGGAGGACATGAAGAGGCGATCACGTGTCGGTGATCCCTTCTTGGACCATCGCCCTGGCCAACGCCAGCAGCAATTCCCTGCGCCAACAGGGATGATCGCTGTATTCGCCTGGATTCGTTTCCCCCGTTTTGCTTGGTCAGCGCTCAGGGCTGCCTTCGACGTGACTGCCGATCGTCGGGCCACAGGCCAAGCCGCTCGGCTGCTCCCGTTGCGACGCCTATTCCTGCGAGGACTGCCATCAGCCCGACAATCAGGTTCGCGCTCACTTGTTCGCCCAGGAAGACAACACCGAAGATCGATGCCGTCACCGGATTCACCGCAACGGAGACGGCAACCAGTGTCGGCGGCGCGCGCTCGAGCGCGAATGCCCAAAGGAAGAAAATGAAGGCGCCGCAAATTATGGCCAGATAAGCGCTCGCGATCCACTGAGGTGCACTGAGAGTGGCAAGTCGCGCGAAGCCTCCGCTCGAAACCACCAGGACCGATAGGCAGACCGCGCCCACGCCCATGCCAAACGCCACGAACGGGATTGGCGCGGTGCGGGATAGAAATGGTCTCGACCAGACGTTGTAGAGCGCCATGCAGAAAGCGGCCGCGACCATGAGAAGATCTCCGCGCCAGGCATCTGGGGGAGCAGTCGTCAGGCTCGTGCCGAGCGCTACGGCCACTCCTGCCATTGCGATCAGCACACCGACGATCTTGCGGATGGTCGGCGGCTCGATCTTCAGAACTGCCGCGGCAAGCATGGTGAGCAGAGGCAGTGTCGAAAGCGCAAGCGCACCTCGCGCGGCCGTCGTGTAGACAAGGGCTCCATTGAAGAGCACCGGAAACAGCCCGAAGAACAGAAGACCCAATGCACCAGTGCCGAGCCAGTCGCTCTTCGGCGGCCACCTGTCTCGCCGCCAGAGAGCTACGGCGGCCAAAACCAGAAAGCCGCCGCCGAACCGGACCGCACCGATAGCGAGAGGATCGAGCGTGCCCGCGAGATATCGCGTTGCGCCAACGGCGGTGCCCCCGAAAGCGCTGGAGAGAATCGCGGCGAGCACTCCTGTGATTTCC
>NZ_RZPQ01001034.1:0-1607 GCF_003999135.1 Mesorhizobium sp. M7A.F.Ca.CA.004.06.1.1
CCCCAATCGTGTCCGACGACTGCAAAGCGGCTGAGGCCAAGCGCATCGGCAAAATCCAGCACATCCTGCGCCATCGCGGCAATCTCGCCCGAGCGCATGATTTCTTTTGACAGGAACGATGTCGGCCCGAAGCCCCGCAACCAAGGCGAAAACGTCCGGAAGCCAGCTTCATGAAGGACCGGCGAAATCCGAGCGTATGTCGTCGCGTCGTCGGGCCAGCCATGCAGCAGGATAACCGGGGCGCCGTCCTGCGGTCCACCATCGAGATAGGCGACGCGCAGCAGAGGTGTGTCGCAATGTGAGACGGAGTTCATTGGCTCTGAGGCGCAATAGCTGGCTTATCATCACCAGTCGCGGACTCTGGCCTGGCGGCCTGGTCAACCTGTGGGTTCTTGTTGATGGGGCCGGTGTTGGCTTTCATCGGCTCGATATTGTTGTCGCAGGCGCCGAGCGTAAGGCCAGCGGCCAGGATCAGGAGTGAAAAGAACCTCTTCATCGAAACCTCCTCTGGTTGCTGTCCGGCAAACGAGGTTCCACCAATTTGGTTGCCTGATCGTCCTCTCAAGACGCCACGGCATCTGACGATCAACGCTTCAAGCTATTGGAATCGGCTGCAACTGTCGGATCAGGCAAAACCGGGCCACGTTCAGTCTCCGAACCCTCAGCCTCGATCTCCTGCACGGCCTGGTCCCAGTGCTCCTGCTCGCGGCCAGCCGGCCGGCCCTCTTGTTCCCAGATTTCATGGGCTCGCCGTTTGATCTTTTCTTCCCTGCTGTCCATGGCCAGATCCTCCAATTCGTCAGTCTCAATTCCGGGCCATATTTTTTGTTCCTCCTCTGTCGGGAACAGCCGCTGCCGGAGCCGCGATTTCGGGGAAGGCGCTTGTGGATTGCGTGGGACGAAACCGCTTGGTAATTTTCGTACTGATATTTTTTCGTGACACACCGATGCCCGCAGCTTTATGAATCTGGCTATCGGCCAGCGCCGAGCACGTCCCTCTCCGATCCCACTGCCCGGCGCTCAATGCCTGATCGCCCGCCGCACCGATATGGCGGGCTGTTGCTTCGATTGGAGGTGACGCCCATGCGGGAATTGCCGAAAGACATCGACGCTGATGTGGTCATCGAAATCAGCAAGCTGCTGGACGACAGCCCGCTTTTCGTCCCGGTACGGGTTCATGAACTTGCGGCCAGGGTGAGGCAGAGGGTGAAGACCGGTCTGCCGGATCTTTCGATCGAAGAACTGATCGTGGAGATGGCCTCCGTACGTCAGCTGGCCATGGCCTTCGATCTGCCTGGATCGGAGAATGTCGTGCAAATCCCGGTGCGGTATAGCCGCTAGCACTGCGGCATCACACGCTCCATCCGGAGGTCAGGACAAGCGATGCCTCAAACATCTGCGCACCGACCTCATCGCGTACTTTGACGGTTACCTTGACGAAATCGCAGTCGGGCATTTCGTCTTGGGCAACATCCTGCAAAATACGAATTGCTTCCGCTCTGGCTTGTTCCCGGGATTCGAACAGCTGCCCGTTATCATCGGGTATCGCGCCGTCACCGTTTTGAAGATCGAAATAATACCGCTTCATTTTCGGGCCACGCTGGAAA
>NZ_RZPQ01001035.1:0-1606 GCF_003999135.1 Mesorhizobium sp. M7A.F.Ca.CA.004.06.1.1
TTCTCGCTGTCGATCGGGCGCCGGCAGAATGCCGAGCCGCGCTGGCTGATCCCGATGCTGTGCCGCACCGGCAGCATCTCGAAGCGCGAGATCGGCGCCATCAAGATGCAGCCGGAAGAGACCTACGTGCAGATATCAGCCGACTGGGCCGACCGCTTCCTGGCCGCGATCGGTCCCGACCGCAAGCTGCAAGGCAACATCCTGGTGAAGCGGCTCGATGGTACGCCCGATCTTTCACGCGCCGGCTATCAGCCGCCAAGCCCCGACAAGAAGCCGCATCGCGGCAAGGCGCCGTTCGACCCCAACGCGCCGAAGCGCAAATTCGAAAAACGTGCACCGGCAGCAGTCGATCAGCGCCCGGCCGCCGCGCATGAGGCAAAGCCATGGGCGAAAAAGCCGGGCAAGCCGAAATTCGACACCACCGGCGCGCCCAAGCACAAGAAGGCGAAGAAACGGCCCGCCTAGAGCATTTCACCGTTTCACGGAAACGGCGATCTGCTCTAACTCTTTGTTTTGACGCAATTCCCAAGGGAAAACGGCTTCACACTTTTCCTAGAATTGCTCTAGGACTTCGGCCGGAGGGAAGCGCTTGCCTGCAGGCCAGCCTTGATGGCAGCCCAGCTGGCCGATGCCGGCGTCGGGCGATGCTGCTTTGCGATGCGTTCCGTCAGCGATGAGCGCCAGTCCGCGTCTTCCGCCATCCTGCGGATCGCAGCGTACCAGCTGGCCTGGTCATTGGAATCGATCGCCGGCATCAGCCCGCCGCTCGCCTCGATCAGCGACGGCGCGGTCGAGACGATGACCGGAATGCCAAAATCGAGACATTCCGAGGCGCCATAGCCCCAGCCCTCGATATGCGAGGGAAAGACGCCGAAGGAAGCGCTGCGATAATATCGGATGAGCTCCTCATCGCTGATCGCTCCGGTGAACGTAACCCGCTCAAGCAATCTCGGATGGGCCTTGAGATAGGCGCGCAGCGGATCGATCATCCAGCCCCAGCGCCCGGCGCAGACGAGCCGCGGCAGCTTGACGCCCTCGTCGAGCGCCTGCTGCCATATCCGTGCCAGCAGGATGTGGTTCTTGCGCACCTCGATGGTCGAGCAATAGAGCACGAACGGCTCGTCGGCCTCGATGCGCGAAGTCTGGCCGATGCGCGAAGCCGTCTCGTACAGGATGGAAGGCATCGGAAACCGGTATACCACCGGCTGTGTGACGCCTGCCTGTTGCATATGGTCGGTCAGCGTCGCACCAACTTCGTCGGATGCACAAAATGCCGGCGCGCCGGAACGCACGAGGTGCTCGAGATATGACCCGTAGCGAGCCTCGCCAGGGCTCATACCAACCATGTCGGGGCGCAGTGTCGGGATGAGGTCGTGGCAAAGAAACGCAAGGCCACCGGCGCGCCCGGAAAGGGCGGCTCGATCGTCACCGGTCAGAATGTGATGGCTGATCAGGACAAAGCCGCGTTCGGTCTCGTTCGGTTGGCTTGGAACCTGACGCGGGGCCGACCGGATCCGCGCCCGCTGGTACAGACGATAGGCCCTGATCAGCAACCTCGTCGCCTGAATAGGCAATCCCTTTGCGGCCATGGGTCACCGTCTTGGCG
>NZ_RZPQ01001036.1:0-1602 GCF_003999135.1 Mesorhizobium sp. M7A.F.Ca.CA.004.06.1.1
ATCTCGCAATATCCGCAGATCGCGCCGACGACAGTCAACATCAGCGCCACCTATCCGGGCGCCGACGCGCAGACGGTCGAGAACTCGGTGACCAAGGTCATCGAGCAAGGCATGACCGGCATCGACAATCTGGACTACATGACGGCGACGTCGACCTCGACCAGGTCGGCCTCGATCACGCTGACCTTCACCACCGCAGCCGATCCCGACACCGCCCAGGTGCAGACGCAAAACAAGCTTCAGCTGGTGCAGTCGCAGCTGCCGCAGGTGGTGCAGAGCAATGGCATCACCGTCTCCAAATCCTCGACCGGCTTCCTTATGGTCATCGGCTTCGTCTCGACCGACGGCAAGATGAACTCGACCGATCTCGCCGACTATGTCGACGCCACCGTCAACGACACGCTGAAGCGCGTCGAAGGCGTCGGCTCGACGCAGCTGTTCGGCTCCGGCTATGCCATGCGCATCTGGCTCGATCCGGACCAGCTCGCCAAGTATGCCCTGATGCCGAGCGACGTGGCGACCGCCATCGAGGCGCAGAACACGCAGGTTTCTGCCGGCCAGCTCGGCGGCCTGCCGGCGCGCAAGGGCCAGCAGCTCAATGCCACGGTGACGGCCAAGAGCCGGCTGCAGACCGCCGAACAGTTCCGCAACATCATCCTGAAGAGCCAAACCGATGGCTCGCTGGTTCGCCTCAACGATGTCGCCACCGTCGAACTCGGCGCCGAAAGCTACACGACGCAGGCCAACTACAACGGCAAGCCCGCGGCCGGCGTGGCCGTCAATTTGGCGACCGGCGCCAACGCCATCAACACCGCCGAAGCGGTGCGCTCGACGATCGCCCGGCTGAGCTCGACCTTCCCGCAAGGCGTCGAGGTCGTCTATCCCTACGACACTTCGCCTTTCGTGCGGCTGTCGATAGAGGAAGTGGTCAAGACGCTGGCCGAGGCGATCGTGCTGGTGTTCCTGGTGATGTTCATCTTCCTGCAGAATCTGCGGGCCACCATCATCCCGACGATCGCCGTGCCGGTGGTGCTGCTCGGCACGTTCGGCGTGCTGTCGCTGTTCGGCTATTCCGTCAACACGCTGACCATGTTCGCCATGGTGCTGGCCATCGGTCTGCTCGTCGACGACGCCATCGTCGTCGTCGAGAATGTCGAGCGCGTGATGCAGGAGGAAGGCCTGCCGCCGAAGGAGGCGACGCGCAAGTCGATGCACGAAATCACCGGAGCGCTGATCGGCATCGCCACCGTGCTTTCGGCCGTGTTCGTGCCGATGGCTTTCTTCGGCGGCTCGACCGGCATCATCTACCGGCAATTCTCGGTGACCATCGTCTCGGCGATGGTGTTGTCCGTGCTGGTCGCCCTTGTGCTGACGCCCGCACTTTGCGCCACGATCCTGCGACCGCCCAAGGACCATGCGACGCAAACGGGCCCGTTCGGCTGGTTCAACCGGGTCTTCGATCGCGGCACGCTTGCCTATCGCGACGGCTCGCACGGCATTATCAACCGGTCCTGGCGCTTCCTCGCCGTCTTCCTGGCCATCGTCGTTGCCGTGGGCTGGATGTTTGCCCGGCTGCCAAGTTCGTTCCTGCCGGAAGAAGAC
>NZ_RZPQ01001037.1:0-1599 GCF_003999135.1 Mesorhizobium sp. M7A.F.Ca.CA.004.06.1.1
CCCGAATATCTGGGCAAGAAGATCGAGGCCAAGGAGGTCAAGATGGCTATGCTGGCCATACTGTGCCTGCCGCTGGCGATGCTGATCTTCACGGCCATCGCCGTCGTGCTGCCGACCGGCGTGGCGTCGATGGGCAATGCCGGCCCGCACGGCTTCTCCGAGGTTCTGTATGCCTACACTTCGGCGGCGGCCAACAACGGTTCGGCCTTTGGCGGCCTCAGCGGCAACACGCCCTGGTACAACATCACGATCGGCATCGGCATGCTGATGGGCCGCTTCCTGGTCATCATCCCGGCGCTGGCCATTGCCGGCTCGCTGGTGGCGAAGAAAACGGTTCCGGCTTCCGCCGGCACCTTCCCGACCGATGGCCCGCTGTTCGTCGGACTGCTGGTCGGCGTCATCCTGATCGTCGGTGGCCTCACCTTCTTCCCGGCGCTCGCCGTCGGGCCGATCATCGAGCACCTGGCGATGGCTCACGGGCAGACCTTCTGAGACCGTCATGTCCTGGTTCAATGCCATGCGCCGCAAGGTCGGCCACAGGGACGATCACCGAAAGGAGGAGAGACCTCCTCCTTTCCCGACCCTGTCGACGTTTCTCGGCCTTGCGGCAGTCATGCTCGTCCTCTGGCTGCTGGCCTACGGGCCACCGCATTTCCTTTCGGCATCCAATCATCGGGTGCCGTCCAACAACACCGAAGCCGGAGCTTCAAAATGAGCAACTCGAAATCAGCAAGCATCATGGATGCACGCATCCTAGTTCCCGCCATTGGCGGCGCCTTCCGCAAGCTCGATCCGCGCACGCTGGCCAGGAACCCGGTGATGCTCGTCGTTGCCGTCGTCTCGGCGCTCACCACGGTGCTGTTCGTGAAGGACCTGGTCACCGGAGGCGGCAATCTCGGCTTTACGCTGCAGATCATCATCTGGCTTTGGTTCACCGTCCTGTTCGCCAACTTCGCCGAAGCGGTCGCAGAAGGCCGCGGCAAGGCGCAGGCGGATTCGCTGCGCAAGGCACGCACAGAGACCCAGGCCAAGCTTTTGACCGGTGAGGACCGCACCAAATACAAACTCGTGCCCGGCACCAGCCTCAAGGTCGGCGATGCCGTCCTGGTCGAGACCGGCGACATCATCCCGTCGGACGGCGAAGTTGTCGAGGGCGTCGCGTCGGTCAATGAGGCGGCGATAACAGGCGAATCGGCGCCGGTCATCCGCGAATCCGGTGGCGACCGTTCGGCGGTCACCGGTGGCACCCAGGTGCTGTCAGACTGGGTCCGCGTCCGCATCACCGCCGCCTCCGGCCATACCTTCCTCGACCGCATGATCTCGCTGGTCGAAGGTGCCGAGCGCCAGAAGACGCCGAACGAGATCGCGCTCAACATCCTGCTCGTCGGCATGACGCTGATCTTCGTGCTGGCCACCGCGACGATCCCGAGTTTTGCCTCCTACTCGGGCGGCTATATCTCGGTGACCGTTCTGGTGGCGCTGTTCGTCACCTTGATCCCGACCACGATCGGCGCGCTGCTTTCGGCCATCGGCATCGCCGGTATGGACCGCCTGGTGCGATTCAACGTGCTGGCCATGTCGGGCCGCGCCGTGGAGGCC
>NZ_RZPQ01001038.1:0-1597 GCF_003999135.1 Mesorhizobium sp. M7A.F.Ca.CA.004.06.1.1
GCGCGAATAGGCCGAGATATCGACGAGACCGGCGGCGCGCCGCACCTGCAGCGCCTCGTCGCCGACGATGTCGAAGGCGTTGGAGCGCCGCAGCGTCGTGTTCTCGGCAAATTCCATCGGCGCGAAATAGGCCGGGATTTCCAGTCCCCAGGAAGCCGTCCATTCGCATCCCGCCGCGCTCATGCCGTCATAGGCACCCGGACGTTTCAGCGGCCGGCCGGCGGGCAGTCGTTCATTGGGAAAGGTCATCACGAAGCGGCGCGAATAGAACTGGCGCGTCGTCTGCCTGAGATATTCCCGGTTGGCGGCGAAGGCGCCGTAGCGAGCGATGTCCATGCCGAAGATGTCGGCCTGCGGTTCGCCGAAAATCATCCACTCGGCCAGCGACTTGCCGACGCCGCCGCCCTGGCTGAAGCCGGCCATGACGCCGCAGGCAACCCAGTAGTTCCTCAGCCCGCGCACCGGCCCGACAATCGGATTGCCGTCCGGCGTGAAGGTGAAGGCGCCGTTGACCCATTTGCGGATGCCGGCCGTCGCCAGGCAAGGAAAGCGCTCATGCGCCTTGGCGAGTTCGGGGCTGATGCGGTCGATGTCTTCCGGGATCAGCTCGATGCCGTAGTCCCACGGCGCGCCATCCATGTTCCAGTGCTTCGGGTTCTGCTCGTAAACGCCGAGCAGCACGCCCTTGCGCTCCTGCCTGAGATACGAAAAGCCGTCGAGATCGACGGCGATGCCGATTTCCCTGTCCAGCGCCGCGATCTCGGGAATGTCCTCAGTGATGAAATAATGGTGCTCCATCGGCGTCACCGGCAGGTCGATGCCGGCCATGCGGCCGAGCTGCTTTGCCCACAGCCCGCCGGCATTGACGACATGCTCGGCGATAATGGTGCCCTGCTCCGTGACGACATCCCAGCGACCGTCGGCGCGCGGCTTCAACTCGACCACCCGGTTGCGCAGGATGATGTCGGCGCCGCGCTTTTTTGCAGCGCCGGCATAGGCGTGCGTCGTGCCGTACGGGTCGAGGTGCCCCTCGTTGGAATCATGCAGGCCGCCTAGCACGCCGGTGACGTCGACGATCGGGCAGATCGCCTTGATCTCGTCGGGCGTGACAAGGCGCGCGGTCTCGATGCCGACCGACTGAAACACCGCCCAGGCCGATTTCAGCCACTCCCAGCGCGCGGGATCGCTGGCGATGTTGACGCCGCCCGTCATGTGCAGGCCGATATCCCAGCCGGATTCGGCCGCGATCTCGCGGTAGAGATTGATGGTGTAGTCCTGCAGCGCCGCCACGTTGGGGTCGGCGTTGAGCGCATGGAAGCCTGCCGCCGCGTGCCAGGTCGAACCGGCTGTCAGTTCGGCGCGCTCGATCAGCGCCACATCGCTCCAGCCAAATCGCGTCAGGTGGTAGAGCACCGAGGCCCCGACCACGCCACCCCCGATGACGACTGCGCGGTAGTGCGACTTCAAGGCTTCCCCTCCACGGTTAGTCCGAAGGCTGGATCATATATGCACTGGACATAAGTGTCCAGTGCCGCGCGCGCATCGTTTTTCGTCGACCGCCGGCATGCACTGCGCGCTGTCACGCAAGCATCATGTT
>NZ_RZPQ01001039.1:0-1591 GCF_003999135.1 Mesorhizobium sp. M7A.F.Ca.CA.004.06.1.1
CGACGACTTCAAGCGGCACTGCCTGCTCAACGGTCTCGACGACATCGGCCTTCTCCATGGTCAGGCCGATGTCGTCGAGACCGTTGAGCAGGCAGTGCCGCTTGAAGTCGTCGAGGTCGAAGGTGACGACACCGCCGTCGGGACCGCGGATTTCCTTGGCTTCGAGGTCGACCGACACTGTGGCATTGGAACCGCGCGAGGCGTCATCCATCAGCTTCTCGAGATCCTCGGGGCTGACGGTGATCGGCAAAATGCCGTTCTTGAAGCAGTTGTTGTAGAAAATGTCGGCGAACGAGGTCGAGATGACGCAGCGAATGCCGAAGTCGAGCAGCGCCCATGGTGCGTGCTCGCGGCTGGAACCGCAGCCGAAATTGTCGCCGGCAACCAGGATCTGCGCCTTGCGGTAGGCCGGCTTGTTGAGCACGAAATCCGGATTTTCCGAGCCGTCATCCTTGTAGCGCATTTCGGCGAACAGGCCGGTGCCGAGCCCGGTGCGCTTGATCGTCTTGAGGTAATCCTTCGGGATGATCATGTCGGTGTCGACATTGACGATCGGCATCGGAGCGGCGACGCCGGTGAGCTTGGTGAACTTTTCCATGGCTTTTGCCCGTGTTTTCGTTGCGGGGGGATTGCTGAGGCACGGTTTACACAAAGCCGGCAGCAAATAAAAGGCAACTGTTCGTGCACAGTGGCACAAGCCAGCCCGATGGTGCAGTCTGGCGGCCATGGCAGAAAACGCACACGTCCTCTATGCGCGTGAACCCGCGCTCGACATCGCCGAATTCCGGCGTGTGCTGGTCGAATCCGGCCTCGGCGAGACACGGCCGGTCGATGATGAAGCACGCCTGCGGGCGATGCTGTCGGGCGCCAATCTGGTGCTGACCGCGCGTCTCGACGTCGAAGGCAAGCCGCTGGTCGGCGTGATCAGAGGCATCACCGACTTCTCCTGGGTCTGCTACATCTCCGAACTCGCCGTTTCCCGATCGGCACAGGGGCTCGGCATCGGCAAGGGCCTGATGGACGAGGCGCGCCGGCAGCTTGGACCGTCGGTCGCCATCAGCCTGATCTCCATGCCCGACGCCGTCGGCTTCTACGAACGTATCGGCATGAAGCGCATGGCGGATGCATTCTGGTTCGACCGCAAGGGCTGAGATCTCTCTGGTTGGGGAACGAGAGAAGCGCGCCTTGCCTTCTCCCCCTGTGGGAGAAGGTGGATCGGCGCGCAGCGCCGAGACGGATGAGGGGTGTTCCAGCGGAGTGAGGCGTTGGCGTTCCCTGGAACACCCCTCATCCGTCGCCTTCGGCGACACCTTCTCCCACAGGGGGAGAAGGAAACGCCAACGCTCAAATCACGTTCAATTCCCGGAACGCCCGCCCTTCCGCGACTCGACCATAGCCAAACGCCGAACAATCCACCGTGCGATAGCCGCCATGAACGATCAGTTCGGCCAGCGCCTTGCCGACCGCCGGCGCCTGCTGCAGGCCGTGGCCGGAGAATCCGTTGGCGAAGATGAAATTGCCGACTTCGGGATGCGGACCGATCACCGCGTTCTGGTCGAGCGTGTTGTAGTCGTAGTGGCCGGCCCAGGCG
>NZ_RZPQ01000103.1:0-11714 GCF_003999135.1 Mesorhizobium sp. M7A.F.Ca.CA.004.06.1.1
AAGCAAAGAGTCTCGTTCTCGTCGTTCAGGATCCTGACGCGCCGAGCGGAACGTTTGGTCATTGGGCGGTGTTCAACATCTCCCCGGACACGAGGGAACTTCCCGAGGCCGAAAGCGGCAAGCCGGGTCCGGGCGCCCTCAGGCAAGCAACGAATGATTTTGGCAACGCCTATTACGACGGCCCTGAACCGCCGGTCGGACATGGCGTTCACCATTACCATTTCCGGCTGGCCGCGCTCGACACGCCGAGCCTTGCCATTCCAGCGAGCGTGGGCATCGAGCGCATCTGGCGGGAGGCGCAGAAACATTCGCTTGAGCAGGCTGAACTCATCGGAACCTACGAACGCAATTCGTAAGTTAATGACCAGGGGCGACCGAGGTGGCCTGCTGCACGGAACGGTTCTCCTCCTCGCCGGTTGTCTGGGAAAGGAGATGCCGCCATGTTTGGAGATATCATGTGGTTGGTCGTCGTTGCCGGCGGCCCATTGCTGCTGATCGTGCTGATGGCCTATGCCGTTATCGCACGCCGTCGGCGTGGACCCGCCGAACAACGGGAGAGCGACCGGGCGACCAACCGGCTGTACCAGGACAAGCGTTGATCCGCGTCGGCAAGACAATCCGATTGGCAAGACATCCAATCGGCAAGACAGGGGATCGTATGCCGCACCGAAGCGACGACGATCCCCAACTACGGTCAGCGCATTATCCTTTGCCGCAACCACGCAAAGAACCTGCCGCTGATGGCTGAGCGGACCCGCGTCGCAGCCCAGCGCGCTTTCATGGTTGAGCCGACGTGGCAATCGCAGACGATGTCGTGCAGCTGCCAGTCGTTCAGTTCGAAAAAGCGCCTTGCCTCACCGTATGTGTCGTCCTTTAAACCCGATGCGCGCAGCACTGGATCCTCGAAGGCGACCGAAATTGCCGTTCCCTCGCCCCGCATCAATGAACGTGCTTCAGGGTGCAGATGTTCGGTGCCTGCAAACGCCCCAAGGCATCGCTCGGGATTACGCTCCAGCAGTTCAGCCCAGCGCTCTATGCGCTGATTTCGTGTCATGGCGGAATAAGCAGCCGACGATTCAATCTTGGCGACGGCATGCAGTTGGTCGAGTGTTTGATGTTTCATGGCCAGCTCCTGTTGAGGCAGCGAAGCGCCCACGCCTTCAAGGGAATTACCGCGCGTTAATGCTTCGACAAGAGCGCCAGGCTGGAGAATTCGACACAACCGGATTGGGCCGGCGGGATCATAAACACGCCGGCTGCGTTCATCGACGGGGGCTGCTTGTGACAAGCCACTGATCCGCGACGGGATGCATCCATGTTCATCCAGCCAATCGACTATTTCCTTGCCGTCTGGTTCGCTCTTGCCGCCGCCTCGACGCTTTATGTCGGCTTCGATCAATACCGCAACAATCCCGAACCGGTGGTGATGAAATGGGGCTTCATCCTGGTGACCCTCTATATGGGTCCATTGGGGCTGCTGCTTTATGTGCTTGCAGACAAGGAGCCACGTCCAGGCGAGCATGAAGACTTCACCAGGCCGCTGTGGAAACAGGGGGTCGGCTCGACCATCCACTGCGTTGCCGGCGATGCGACCGGCATCATTCTCGCCGCAGTCATCACGGCAACGCTTGGCCTGCCGATGTGGCTCGACCTCATCGTCGAATATCTGGCGGGCTTTGCCTTCGGCCTGTTCATCTTCCAATCGCTGTTCATGAAATCGATGATGGGCGGCACCTACTGGGAGAACGTGCGCAAGAGCTTCTTGCCCGAGTTCATCTCGATGAATTTCATGATGGCCGGCATGGCGCCCGTCATGAGCTTTCTGATGATGGGACGCGACATGCGCGCCATGGAGCCGACCGAGCTTTTGTTCTGGGGCGTGATGTCGATCGGCGTCATCGCCGGCTTCACGCTCGCCTATCCGGCCAATGTCTGGCTGGTCGCGCGCGGGCTGAAGCACGGATTGATGACGCAGCGCCCGCAGGCGAACGAAACGAGCAGTGGAGAGCCGACCGCCCACCAACAGCACGCTACGCATCACCCCAACGCCGGCGACGATCGACGAAGCCGCAACACCTCCCACAAGTCCAAACGCAGCGGCCATCAGATGGAGACGGACGCTACGACGCCGCAGATTGCGGCCCTCGGTATTGTGTCGGTGTTGGCGTTGGCGATCGGCATGGCCGCGCCGGCGAACTGGCTGAACCTGACGCTTTCGGCGCGTGACGTCGGCGGCGCGATCATGCCGCAAGGCATGATCATGGGTCGCGACACGCCGGCGGAATCCATGCGTGACATGGCTGCAACCGATCCGCGTCGCGTTACCTCGTCCTATGGTCTTGCCGCCAAGGGCGACCAGGAACTGCCATTCCGTCTAGAGAACGGCGTCAAGGTGTTCGAGCTCAGACCATCGGTGGTCCGCTGGCAGATCCTGCCCAACGTCGCGGTCGACGCCTATGCCTACAATGGCCAGATTCCCGGTCCGCGCATCCACATTCGCCAGGGCGATAAGGTTCGCATCGACGTCACCAACGACCTGCCCGAGGAAACCACGGTGCATTGGCACGGCATGATCCTGCCGAACCAGATGGATGGACCTGCCGAGATCACCCAGCCGCCGATCGAGCCTGGACAATCCTATTCCTATGCGTTCACCGCGACCCAGCACGGGACCTACTTCTATCATCCGCATGCCAAGCCGGACCGCACCCAGGCGCTGGGGCTTTATGGGGCGCTGATTATCGATCCCGCCAATCCTGCCGACGAGGTTCCGGCTGACCACGACTATGTCATCGAACTTCAGGAATGGCTGGTGCGCGATGGGCTGACTTATCCGTCGATGCCCATGGAAGGCGGCATGCCGAACTTCTTCACCATCAACGGCAAAGCCTATCCCGCAACCGACACCATTCCTATGAAGGTGGGCGAGACGCTGAAGGTGCGTTTCATCGGCACCAACAACGGCTTCGTCCATCCAATGCATATCCATGGCGGACCCTTCGAGGTCGTCGCCCGTGACGGTGAGACGCTTTCTTCGTCGGCGCGCTTTCTGGCCGATACGATCAATGTCGGACCGGGACAGCGCTATGACGTCGTGTGGAAGGCGCTGCGTCCTGGCAAGTGGCTCATTCACTGCCACATCCCGCATCACACGACGAACAACAATGTCGAGGAGAAGGGCGGCGGCGGGCTGATGGTGGTCATCGAGGTCGGCTAGATCTGCCAACCCCTTGCGAATTTGCCGATGTCATCCGGAGGCCGCGTCGTTGCGCGCTACTTCTTGATAATGGTTCCGTTGCGCAAGTCGAATGCCTCGGTACCGCGAGCCTGGCGGTAGAAATCGTCCTGCAATTCGCCCCACTCGCCGAGAAAGGCGCCGCAATTGCTGCAATGAATTGGCGTCGATTCCTTGGCGTTGTCGGGAATGTCCATTTGGATAGTCCCACAAGCCTTGCAATCGAGTTTGTCGTCCAGCCGTCGTCCCATTTCCCAATAATTGCGCATTTTCGGCCATGAGCCAATTGTCGATTTCGTACCAAATCGCTTCAACCACCGGTGAGTCCTCCAGCCATGGCTCATCGGTCAATCGCGAGAGTCAAAAAGGACGGCCAGCCCCAGTTCCCGTGCCAGCTCGACGATCGTCTCCATCAACTCATCGTCTGTATCCTGCAAATAAGGCGCGTCCCTGCGAGCGGCCTCTATCGCCGCTTTGACCGAAACGATGTCGCCGTATCGCCCACTTCGAAGCTGCTCTGCCAGAAATGCCTTGGCGGTACCGACAGGTCTTATTGCCCATCTGGCGATGCTCATGCGGCTCCCTCCCATGGTCACCTCTGCTTTATTTTGATCCTCTCCAAGGTGCAGATCAATCGATGGTACGATTCCGTACGCAACCGCTCAGCCGGTTGGGAGACAGCCATATGACGTCGTCTGGGCCATGGTTCGTTCGGCGTTTCCCCAGGGGGGTCGACGCGAAATTGCCAGTGTGACCAGCCCCGCGGGAACAATCGCTCGGCATGGGGGTTTCTTCAAAATCTCCCTCGAAGGATGCAAGGAGCGACCATGCGCATGTTGACGATAGCTGTCGCACTTTCCGGGGCGGTCATCATTCAGCCCGTCTACGCCCAAACTGTTGGACCGCAGCTTCCCCAGGTGACGCCACCGCAGGGCGAAGTGCAACCGGAGCAGGCGCTGTCAGATCCAGGCTCTGCTGATTTGAATTTCACCGGCGTTGCCATTGTCGCCGTCGAGGATCTGCCTGACGAAATCAAGGCGCAGGCGGATGCCGTGATCAATCAGACCAGCGCCGAAGATTTGCTACGCCTGCAAAACTCAGTCGATGCTTCGCCTCAAGCGACATCGGCCTTGAGGGCGAATGGGCTCAATTCCTCGCAGGTTGTCGCTGCAAACATAGATGGCGATGGCACCCTGACGCTGATCATTCAGACGACGACTTGAGGCGCCGAACCATTCGCATCACGCCTTGCCCCGACAGTCGCGGAGAGCAGCGATGGTCGAAGCCCCCGTTCGCAACTTCACCATCAATTTCGGGCCCCAGCATCCGTCGGCCCACGGTGTTCTTCGGCTGGTGCTCGAACTGGACGGCGAGATCGTCGAGCGTGCCGATCCGCATATTGGCTTACTGCATCGCGGCACCGAAAAACTCATAGAGCACAAGAACTATTTGCAAGCGCTGCCCTATTTCGACCGGCTCGACTATGTCGCGCCGATGAACCAGGAGCATGCGTTCTGCCTCGCTGCCGAAAAACTGCTCGAAATCAGCGTTCCAACGCGTGGACAACTCGTCCGTGTTCTTTTTTGCGAAATCGGCCGGCTTCTGTCGCATCTCCTCAACGTCACGACGCAGGCCATGGATATCGGCGCGCTGACGCCGCCGCTTTGGGGGTTTGCGGAGCGGGAAAAGCTGATGGTTTTTTACGAGCGCGCCTCCGGCGCCCGCATGCATGCGAATTATTTCAGAATCGGCGGCGTGCACCAGGATATGCCTCCGAAGCTTCTCGACGACATCTGGGCTTTCTGCGATCCGTTCCTCAAAGTCTGTGACAACCTCGACGAATTGCTCACCGGCAGCCGTATCTTCAAGCAGCGCAATGTCGATGTGGGCGTGATCGGGCTGGAGGATGCCTGGGCCTGGGGATTTTCCGGCGTGATGGTGCGCGGATCGGGCGCCGCATGGGATTTGCGCAAGGCACAGCCATACGAATGTTACCCGGACATGGATTTCGACATTCCCGTCGGAAAGAACGGAGACTGCTATGACCGCTACCTGGTCCGCATGGAGGAGATGCGCCAGTCGGTGCGGATCATGAAGCAATGCCTGGAAAAACTGCGGTCACCCGAAGGCCAGGGGCCGGTCGCGCTTCCAAACCAGAAGATCACGCCGCCGCGGCGCGCCACGATGAAACGCTCGATGGAGGCGACCATCCAGCATTTCAAACTTTATACCGAGGGGCATCGCGTGCCGGCCGGAGAAGTCTACGCCGCGGTTGAAGCGCCAAAGGGAGAATTCGGTGTTTATCTGGTTTCCGACGGGGGCAATGTTCCTTACCGGTGCAAGATACGCGCGCCATCCTTCGCCCATCTGCAGGCGATGGATTTCCTGTCTCGAGGGCACATGATCGCCGACGTTGCCGCCATCATCGGATCGCTCGACATCGTGTTTGGCGAGATCGATCGTTAGCCGTCCGGAGGTGTGCTTTGCCCCGCGATAAAGAAACTCCATCATCCTACGCGTGGATGGGAGGCTCTTCATTCTCGTCGGGATTGGGCAGCGGGGTCTCGTCCGGGAGCCTTTCCGGTTCGGGTTCCTCGATCGGCTCGGGCTTCCATGTTGGAGGCGGCACGGGAACATCGCGATTTGGGTCTGGCTGTCTTGGCTGTGGCATCGAACTATCTCCGTTCAGTCGGAACAACTCGTGCGCCGTGGCATGGTTCCTGGCAGAATCCAGCGAGATCGTTACGCCCTCGGGACACGAGTATGTTGGTCCGCCCAGGTGAAGGCGCAAAAGTTGCAGATCGTTCGGAACCGGTCGGATTTTCGAGCCGTTGTCGTCGACAGGGATCAAGGAGAAGCGCGATGAAGGACAAGGAAGGAAATATCGACCATACATTGCCGCAGGTCGCCATCGACGATCAGCAGGTGCGACAACTGGCGGCCACGACCGATTTGCCGTCCAGGCAGGCTCGCGAACTGGTGCGCCGTCACGGCAACGACCCCCGGAAGCTGGAAGAGTTGGCGAAATCGATCAACGCCACCAATTGAGTCAAGGCCACCAATTGAGTCAAGGCCAATGGACACCACGGCGCATGCCGCTGGCGTCAGATTTCGAGCAAGGCGTAGGGGCGGCCGCTTGGCTTGGCCACATGCATGGCGACGTTGTAGACCTTGGCTCCGCCAGGTGTTTGACCTTCGTAAGAACCGCGATGTGCATGACCGTGCACGACAGCACTAACCTGGAATCGATCGATCGTCTCCGCCAGGCGTGAAGAGCCCAGAAATGGAAATATCTCCGGCGGTTCTCCCGCGACTGTGTCGGCAATTGGCGCGTAGTGGAGGATCACCAGTGTGCGCTTCGCCCGCACCTGGCGCATCGCATTTTCAAGTCGCATTGCCTCGTTCACGCTTTCCGCGACCATCGTCTTGATCGCCGGTTCACCGAATGAGCCGAGCATGCGTGAGCCGAAGCCGCCTATGAATCCCTTCACGCCGACAAAACCCACCTCCTCGATTTCAACTGCCTGCCCGTCGAGGAGATGAACATGCGCCTGGCGCAGGATCTTCGTGACGTCTTCCACCGCACCAGACTCGTAGTCATGATTGCCGAGCACCGCCACGACCGGGATCGAGCAGTTGCGCAGATCCTCGGCCAGCATCTCCGCTTCACGAGGCTTGCCGAGATTGGTCAGATCTCCCGTGAGAACGAGAATGTCGGCTTCGCTCGATATCTCGCCGAAGAGGTCGCGATACGAGGTTTGCGCATCTTCCCGCACATGGAGATCCCCGACCGCGGCAACTTTGAGCGCGCGTGCGCCCTCCTTGGGCGCGCTGCTCTTGACGGGATCAGCCATCACGGAATTCTCCCACACCACCGGCGCCGGCGAAGCCCCATTCCTTGACGTCGATTTCGTAATCGGTTTGCGAAAGCAGCCGCCCACGGCAGATCTTCATCCTTGGAGACGGCAACTGCCGTTGCTTGGCGAGGCGGTCGAGCAATTCATCGAGCAGCCACGCCGGGATATGATCGCGCTCGCTCGGATAGATCCACCTGAAATTGATAAGCTGCATCAACAGAACCTCCCAGTGAACCTCCAGATAAGAAAGCAGCCGGTGCCAATCGATCTGATCGCCCGCCTTGAGAATCGTATGAGCGATATCGGCGCCATCGTGTCGCCCTCTGTCCTGGATAAAGCATTTGGACCAGATGAGTTCGGTCGGGCCGATGATCCGCACCCTGCTGCCCAACAGCTCTGTTTGGCGGGCGTGTTCCAGCCACAGGTCGCCAACAGGCACCGTGCCGTTGGCCGAGCCGAATATGACGTCGAAGAAATGCGTGCCCTTGAACACCTTGCCGAGCCACCGGTCATCCTCGATTTCGACGGCATATCCAAGCTGCTTGAAATGAGCGAGGATCCGCGCGTAGTCGCCTGCCTTGCAGAAGATATCGAGGTCCTTGGTCTGGCGGGTGACACCCGTATAAGCGCTTACCGCGTAGGTCCCGGCGACCAGAAAGGGTATGTCGGTGGCGGTAAGCTCACGGATCGCTTCCGTGTAAAATACCTCCGCCTCGGCATTTTTGAGCGTCGGCGCCGCTTTTGCATCGATCTTGGGAAGCGAGACCAGAACGTTTTCAGGCAATGGACCATTGGTCATGAAACGATGACTCCGAATCCGGCAACCGGCAGTCGCCCGCTGTGGTAACAACGTGAACCTCGCCTGGTTCCGCTATCAGGCGACCAGCCAAGGTTCATTCTCGTCACGTACTGGAAATTTCGGGATCGCGCCTGCCGACGCAAGCCGCCCCAACGTCCTCGCCGGCAGCGCAATGTCGCCTCGAAATCGGCGCATGCCACCGCCAATGCCCCGTTGGCCCAAATTTGAAACACCAGGTGGGTGATCGATCTCGATTGTTTTAGAGTTTATTGGGCTTACCCAATCGGCACAAAGCTGAAGCCGGGGCGCTTGACTTAACCGCACCCGATCGGCGTGCGCTAAGCATCATCAGGATCCATCAAGGCATGACCCCCTCGCCTCCCTTTCTCGGCTTTCCAGACCGTCTCGCAGATGGTCACATGCCCCGCGCGGTGATCTTCGGGGCCGGTCACGGCAGCACTTATCCCGGCAAGGACAGCCGCGGCCATGCCTTGGCGGCGGATGCGATCCGCGTTGCGAGCCAGGACGATGCCGCGTTCGTCGAGCACTGGGATTTCGATCTCGGCGGCCCGCTGTTCGACGGCAAGCCGGCCTCTTGCATCGACGCCGGCGATATCTTGACCACCATGCATGACAATGCCGGCAACAGGGTCAGGATCGAGGCAAAAACGCGCGAAATCCTGGCATTGCCGGCCGTGCCGATCCTGATCGGCGGCGACTGTTCCATGACCATTCCCTTCCTCGCCGGCTTTGCGGAGCACGGGCCGGTCTGGGTCCTGCAGATCGACGCCCATATCGACTGGCGCGACGAGGTGTATGGCGAACGCCACGGCTATTCGAGCCCGATGCGCAGGGCGAGCGAGATGCCGCATGTCGCAGGCATGGTGCAAGTCGGCCTGCGCAGCGTCGGCAGCGCACGCATCACCGAGATCGAAGCGGCACGGCGCTATGGCAGCCACTTCGTGACCGCCCGCGAGGTTCACGCTCAGGGCGTCGAAGCCGCGCTCCGGCATATTCCGGAAGGCGCGCGGGTTGTCGTCACCCTCGACTGCGACAGCCTCGATCCAAGCGTCATGCCGGGCGTGGCGGCGCGTACACCCGGCGGTCTCACCTACACGCAGGTGATCGACCTGATCGCCGGCCTCGGCAGACGGGCCCGGATCGCAGGGTTCGACCTTGTCGAGTTCTATCCTCCGGCCGATATCGACGGCCTGTCAGCGCTGACCGCCGCGCGCCTTCTCGTCAATGTGGTCGGCACCGTCGTCCGGCAGGTTTGATATCAAAACCCTGCTTTTCGCCGCAGACCGGCCCAAAGGCGCGTGAGCGAGCTTGCGGTTGAAATGCCCTTTTCCACACCTGGGTACTCGATCCTGCCTTGTCCGGCCGGCTCGTCGCTCCAGACCAAGTTGAAAGCAATGCCCTTGAGCCCAAGCTCCCCGATCCGGCGTACGATCGTCTCCTGCAGATAGATATCGGATATTCGCACCCCATCGGCACGCTCGGGCAGCTTGAATGTCTCGGTACCGCCGATTGCGTCCGCTCGAAGGACGAGGCTTTCGATCACCATTATGCCGCCGTCGTCAAAGCGAACGATCTTTGAACGTTCCTCGTCCAGCGCATCGATCACGGTGGTGACATTGAAGAGCGATATGGCCTCGTCGGCACGAAGCGGCAGGAATTCACCGTACGGTTCGAGGGTTGGCCGAAGCAACTTCAACGCCCTCGCCCGCAGGATGAGCACATGCTCGCCAAGCCATGGAAAATCTGAATATTGCCGGAGCGTACCGTCGTCGTGTTCGCACAGGATCTCCATCCCGGGCGGATGCCATTGTGTCTGCTTCCGGCCGCAGAGCATCGAAAACAGCTGGTAGTCGTCCGCCTGTCGGGGAAGGACCCATTCCTGTCCTTCGACCACGCTCAGGACATAGATATTCATCCGATCCCCCGCACATCATTGCCTTGGTAGGCTCGGCCTGCTGCGCGGCTCTTCGCGCGCGTTCTCACCGCTGGTCCGCGACAGCCGTTTGCGGCACCGGCGGCAATTCGGGTGCATCCATCCCCTTGAAAGGGTCACGCCAGGCGCCGATGTCTTCAAGCCGACGGTACCAGCGGCTGACAGAGGAATAATCGTCGAGCGGCAATCTGGCGGCTTCGTTGAACGGCAGGAAGGTCGCCATTCGAAAATCGGCATAGGAAACCGAATTCCCGACCAGCCACTGCCGCTCGGCAAGCACGGCGTCGAGTATTGCCGCGGCCGTATGGAATTGGTTTAGGCCCTCCTCCACCCGCTTCTGATCGATCGGGCCGATGCCGTACCGCTGTTTGGTCCCACGTTCGAAATGCACCATGTCGCAAGCGAATGCGAAGTGCTCCTTGCCCCAGCTCAGCCAGCGGATCATCTCGGGTTCGTCATCGCCGGTGCGCCAGAAATCCGAATGCGCATCGCGCGAGAGCCGGCAGGCTATGGCGTCTGCCTCCCAGAGGCTTTTTCCCTCTTCTTCCGCGAGGATGGGCAGCGAGAGATTGGGATTTAACCGGCGAAATTTCTCCGCTTGCCCCGGAGCGAATGGCGAGGCAAATTCAAATTCGACTTTCGCGTCGAGGTAGCGTGCCACCGCGAGCGCGAGCCGAGGGTTCGGATTGCGGCTGAAATACAGCTTCATTGGGCACCGACGGTCTGAGCGACCACGCCATAGTCGATCATGGGCGGTCTCTATGCAGCTTCGAAGCCAGCTCGAGCGTCCATGTATCCTGACGGACTGGGCTCGCTTTTCATCATCGTTTTTCGCCAAGCTTCCTGCTCGGCATTTATCAGAGCCAATTCCCAAACACAGGCAACAACAGATCTCTTTACCGTATCCATCGGTTCGGCGGCGGAATACAGCTTCCGATAGATATGCTGACAAAGCACCGAACCTTGTATCCACCAGTGAACCGAGATGGAAACACCCAGCTCGCCAGGATGAATAATCACAAAGCCCATGCCATTGTCGTCACCCTCGTCCACCACACGCGGCAGAACCTCCTGTCGCACGAATGACTGTGCCAGGGTCACCATGGGTCCGTCGACCTTCTTGTTGTCTGCGACGAGGCCATAGACTTTGAGCTTGAGACCGCCAATGTCCCATTGGCCCAAATTCAAAACACCACGTGGATGGTAGATCTCGATTGTTTCAGAATTCACTGGGCTCACTCCAATTCAGCCATTCGCGCACGACGCTGCAGCAGACGTACCTGATAGCTCAGAACACGCTTCGCGGCAGGCTCGATCAACATCACGCTAGGCTTATCGATAAACTCACCATCGAAATCCACCGGGCTTGCAAGGCCATGCCAGGGTTCGATGCAAAGAAATGGCGCGCCGCCGGGTTTGGACCAGATACCCAATTCCTGGAATCCCTGCCACAACATCTCGATCGCGGGACCGCTCTCGGCAGCGTAGCGCACGCTGGAACTGACGGGCCGATCCATGATCACCGCGTCCTCGCCGAAGAGCCTTTCGGAGAGTGCCAGCCTTTTGCCTTCCACAGGCGTCGGTTGTGGCGCTTTCAGCAGCAGGCCGTCCTTCAGGCGGCGGATCGGCGCTTGCTCGGCGGAGGCAAAGGTCAGCTGGTAATCCGTCTTGGCCAGATCCGGAAGCAAAGGCCAATTGAACGCCGGGTGCGCCCCGATCGATGCCGGCAGCGGCTCATCGCCGGTGTTGGTGATGTCGAAGGTCACATCAAGCTGATGGCGGTCCAGCGTGTAAGTCACTGCCAGGCGAAAGGCGAAGGGGTAGTGCGCGCGGGTATCGGCATCGTCGGTGAGCACCAACGTGCAGGAT
>NZ_RZPQ01001040.1:0-1534 GCF_003999135.1 Mesorhizobium sp. M7A.F.Ca.CA.004.06.1.1
TCGTCGTCGACTGCTCGACCTCCGATCCGGTCTCGACGGTGGCGCTGGCAGAGGAACTCAAGGCGCTCGGCATCGATTTTGTCGACGCGCCGCTCAGCCGCACGCCGAAGGAAGCCTGGGAAGGCACGCTCGACGCGATGGTCGGCGCGCCGGACGCCCTCTTTGCCAGGGTGAAGCCGGTGATCGAAACCTGGGCCGGCCGCATCGTCCATATCGGCGACACCGGCGACGGCCATCGCATGAAGCTGCTCAACAATTTCATCTCGCTCGGCTACGCCGCGATCTATTCCGAGGCGCTGGCGCTGGCTGAGAAGGTCGGCATCTCGCCGCCGCGCTTCGACAGCGTTATTCGCAATGGCCGCATGGATTGCGGCTTCTACCAGACCTTCATGCGCTGGACGCTCGAAGGTGACCGCGACGCGCACAAATTCACCATCGCCAATGCCTTCAAGGACCTGACCTATCTGGAATCGATGGCGGGTGCGGCCGGTATTGCCAATCCGCTCGGCAACGCCACCAAGAACTCCTTCGCCGGTGCCCATGCAACCGGGCCGGCCGAGCAATTCGTGCCGATGCTGGCTACGCATATCGCTGGGGTGAACGGTGTCGACCTGATGCCGATGAAGGATGGGAAGAAGCAGACCATTTGACCGATTACCCAAGGCTGGCGCCGATCACCGCCTCCACCGCCCTATCCCATCGTCGGTATCTGCAAGCAGCTTGTGCACGGCGTTGCGCGCGGCGGCTGGGCGCTGCAGGCGGATGTTCCTTTCGATCGCCTCATGCAGCTTCTGCGCCTGGCGCTGATCGGCGACCTGCTGCGTCGTGAATGCGAAGAGATGGTCGAGCGCCGACTCGATCAGCACGCCGAGCGGCACCAGAAGGTCGTTGCCGGAAGCGCGCAGGATGGCCAGATGAAAGCGCGTGTCGGCGCGGATACGCTCCTGCAGGCTCAAGGCCTCGCCCATTTCGCGGCAGGCCTGGCTGATTTCCGCCATTTGCTCGTCGCTGCGCCGCATGGCGGCAAAGGCCGACGCTTCCGGCTCGATGATATGACGAAACTCCTGCACGGTTCGCAGGAACGCCTCGCGGTCGGGCGCCGTCGCGTACCAGGCCAGAACGTCGCGGTCGAGCAGGTTCCAGCGCTCCCTCGGCTCGACCCAGCTGCCGATCTTGGGGCGTGAGGCCAACAGGCTTTTCGCCATCAGCATCTTGATGGCTTCGCGCACCGCCGAACGGCTGACATTGAATATCTCGGCCCATCTGGACTCGTTGGGCAGGATGGTACCGGGCGGATAGTCGCCACGCACGATCCGCAGGCCAATCTCGCCGGCCAGCGAAACATGGACGCTCGCTCCCGCAAAATGCGCGGCACCGGCCTTGCGCATGACAGCCGGGCTGCGGCTGGCTTGTGGCTTGGCCGGGTCGGTTCGCTTGCTTGATTTCTCGTCCGGCATCCACGTTCCAATGCGTCGACCGTCTGTCGTCCGGACTGGTCCGAACCGCACGGGCGCCGATCTCGTTTCCGAAAAAC
>NZ_RZPQ01001041.1:0-1584 GCF_003999135.1 Mesorhizobium sp. M7A.F.Ca.CA.004.06.1.1
GACGAGATCCGCCAGATAAGAGGCCGACGACACGTCGGCCATCGTCTCCTCGCCCGGCAATTGCGGGATCGTATCGACATAAGGCAGCTTTGCCTCGGTGCCCCATTGGATCAGCGGCACGATCTCCGCCGGATTGTCGAACGCGCCGATGGCGAGGCCAACGCCGTCCGGCGCGGTGAAGGTCAGCGGCGTGCCGCAATCGGCGCAAAAACCGCGATCGACATGGTTGGAGGAGCGGAAGTATTTCGGCTCGCCGCGCGTCCAGTCGAGCCGGGCGCCACGCACCGAAACCAGCGGCGCATAGAACGAGCCGAACGCCTTCTGGCACATGCGGCAATGGCAGACCGAAGCGTCGCCGAGCGCGCCTTCAACGCGAAAGCGCACCGCGCCGCACTGGCAGCCGCCGGTGTAGACCGGCCGGTTGTCGAGGCTCATCACCGCTCACTCCGGGACATGGCAGACGGCCTCGACATTGTTGCCGTCGGGATCGAAGACGAAGGCGCCATAGTAGCTCGGGTGATAATGCGGCCGCAGGCCTGGCCCGCCATTGTCCTTGCCACCGGCGGCAAGGGCTGCGGCATGGAAGGCATCGACCTCGGCGCGGCTGCGCGCCGTGAAGGCGACGTGCTGGTGATCCCTGGGCTTGTCCTTGCCGGTACTCAGCCAGAACACCGGCCGGTCACGGCCATAGCCGCCGACCTTGGCACCCCCGGTATATTCCAGCGGCACCATGTAAAGCAGCGCCGCACCAAGCGGGGCCATCGCCTTGTCATAGAAAGCCTTCGAAGCGTCGAAATCGGCAACGGTGATGCCGAGATGGTCGATCATCTTTTTACCTCCCAGGTGGTGATGCGCTCGCCAGTGACCGGATCCTTGCCGTCCTTCAACTGTACACCTTGAGCCAGCAGTTCGTCGCGGATGCGGTCGGCCTCGGCCCAGTTCTTGGCGGCGATGAATGCGAGACGCTTGGCGATTGCCTTGGCGACGTGGTCTTCATCAACCGTCGCCGACGCGACATCGAAGCCGAGGAACAGCAGCGACGCCTTCAGCGCAGCCGCCGCATCGTTGCCGTCCGCTGCCTCGCCAGCCAACTGCGTCAAGACCTGGAAGGCGGCATAGGTTGCGAGATCGTCCGACAAGGCATCGATGACCTGCACGGGCAGCAGTCCTGCGGCGGCCGGCGCAAGGTCGGCCGCCCGCTTCCATTTGCGCAGCGTGTTCTCGGCCTCTTCCAGCTTGCGCACGGAAAAGTCGATCGGTTCGCGATAGTGCGTCATCAGCATTGCCAGCCGCAGCACCTCGCCCGGCCATTTGCGGCCGCCGAACGTCTCGGTCTCGAGCAGTTCGTTGATCGAATAGAAATTGCCGACGCTTTTCGACATTTTCTGACCTTCGACCTGCAGGAAGCCGTTGTGCATCCAGATGTTGGCCATCACGTCCGTGCCATGGGCGCAGCGCGACTGGGCGATCTCGTTCTCATGGTGCGGGAAGATCAGGTCGAGGCCGCCGCCATGGATGTCGAACACCTCGCCGAGATAGGCGGCCGACATTGCCGAGCATTCGATGTGCCAGCCCGGCCGACCC
>NZ_RZPQ01001042.1:0-1580 GCF_003999135.1 Mesorhizobium sp. M7A.F.Ca.CA.004.06.1.1
CCTCGGCAGATAGGTGTTGATCAGGTTGGCCATCTGATTGTCACGGCTGCCGCCCGAGGTGCCGCCCATGACCACGCCGACGATGCGGCGATTGCCATCGGAAACCGACGAGACGAGGTTGAAGCCGGAGGCGCGGGTGTAGCCCGTCTTGATGCCGTCGACACCCTTGATACGTCCAAGCAGGCGGTTGTGGCCGTTGATGCGCTTGCGTCCGTAGAGAAAGGAGCGCTGCGAGAAATAGCCGTAATACTGCGGAAAATGCTCGCGCAGCGCGATGCCGAGCGTCGCCATGTCGCGCGCGGTGGTGAACTGGCCGGGGTCGGGCAGGCCATTGGCGTTTCTAAATACGGTGCCGTTCATGCCCAGCGCACGCGCCTTGGCGGTCATCATGCGGGCAAAAGTGGTTTCATTGCCGCCGAGCATTTCGCCGAGCGCGGTGGCCGAGTCGTTCGCCGATTTGGTGACGATCGACAGGATCGCGGTCTCGACCGTGACGGAACCGCCCGGCTTCACGCCAAGTTTCGTCGGCGCCTCGGCGGAGGCCTTGGCGGAAAACACCACTGGCGTGTTCCTGCTGATCTTGCCCTTCGCCATCGCTTCGAAGGTCAGATACAGCGTCATCATCTTGGTCAGCGAAGCTGGGTAGCGCCTGCCGTTGGCATCTGCGGAGTAAAGCACCTTGCCGGTCTTGGCATCCACGACGATGGCCGCCTGCCTGGCCGCCAGCGACGAGGCAACGTCGCCAAAAACGAATGTCATCGCCAAGGCGACGATCATCATCGTTTTGAGAGGGGAGGTGGATTTGGAAACGATGCCCAACAACGCCTTACGCACTGGTACTTCCCTTGGATTTCTTCGTTGCGTTGGAGGCGGCAAAGGGTCCTGCCTCGCTTCCGGTCAAGCTACCGGCGCAGCGTTACCAATCCGTTTATGGTAACCGCCGCGTTCACCATTTTCTTCGGGCTTGAGGTTCTCTTTATTCGATTTTTAGCCATTGGCTGCGCAGGCGGGCCCGCAAGCCCGCGGAATCTTGACTTTTGTGCGGCGCACAATATATTATCTTGCATTGCACAAGGGCGCCCCGAAGAAGGACGCTTCAACCGTCAAGGGAATCGTGAAATGACCCAGACCTATGAGGACTTCAGCAAATACGGCAAAGAGTTCGCCGACACCGGATTGAAGAGCTTCGCGTCGCTGTCCAAGGGCGCGCAGGCGATTGCCACCGAGGCTGGTGAATACACCAAGAAGAGTTTTGAAACCGGCAGCGCCACTGTGGAGAAGCTGTTTTCAGCCAAGTCGCTGGAAAAGGCGATCGAGATCCAGTCGGACTACGCCAAGCAGTCTTATGAGGCGTTCGTCGCCGAGGCCACCAAGATCGGCGATCTGTATGCCGAACTCGCCAAGGAAGCTTACAAGCCATTCGAATCGATCGTTGCCAAGGCGAAGTAATTTCGCCCGGGCGAACTGATTTCGCCTGACGTGACCCAGATTGAGCCTTTGAACCCGAGAAAAAGCCCGGCCGCGGAAACGCGGCCGGGCTTTTTCGTGTCAATTTTCGCTCCAGAGCCTCGCGCCCCTTC
>NZ_RZPQ01001043.1:0-1578 GCF_003999135.1 Mesorhizobium sp. M7A.F.Ca.CA.004.06.1.1
CCCCAGCGCCGATTGCCCCCGCCCCCCCCGCACCGGCAGTCGCCCCGCCCGCCACGATGGCGCCTTCGCAGCCAGGCACCCAGCCGAACACGGGCGCGCCGTCTGAGGCCGGACCTTCGACGGCGATGGAGTTGACCTTGCCGCATGACCTGTCGCCATGGGGCATGTTCATGGCGGCCGACATTGTCGTCAAGGCGGTGATGATCGGGCTGGCCTTTGCCTCCCTCGTCACCTGGACGATATGGCTGGCCAAGTCGCTGGAGCTTTTCGGCGGCAAGCTGCGCATCCGTCGCGCCGTGCGGGCGATCGGCGAGGCCGCCACGCTGAAGCAGGCCAGCCGCACCCTCGACCGCAGCGGCGGGCCCGGCGCGCTGCTGGTGCGGGCGGCCGAGGAGGAGACCGCACTCTCGGCCGGCGCGCTCGATCATGTCTCGGGCGATGGCCTCAAGGAACGGGTCACGTCGCGCCTGTCGCGCATCGAGGCGGCGGCGGCGCGGCGCATGTCGCGCGGCACCGGCGTGCTGGCGACGATCGGGTCGACCGCGCCCTTCGTCGGCCTGTTCGGTACGGTCTGGGGCATCATGAACGCCTTCATCGGCATCTCGCAGGCGCAGACCACCAATCTCGCAGTGGTCGCGCCGGGCATCGCCGAGGCGCTGCTGGCCACCGCGATGGGCCTGGTCGCGGCGATACCGGCCGTCGTCATCTACAACGTCTTTGCCCGCTCGATAGCCGGCTATCGGCAGATCCTCGCCGATGCCTCGGCCGGGGTCGAACGGCTGGTCAGCCGCGACCTGGACTTCCGCACCGTCGCGCCGGCAACGCCACTGGCGGCGGAGTAGCGCCATGGGAAGCAGAATCCGACAGACCATGGATGACGATCTCGAGGAAAGCCACGAGATCAACGTCACCCCGTTCATCGATGTCATCCTGGTGCTGTTGATCATCTTCATGGTCGCGGCGCCGCTGGCCACGGTGGATGTCAATGTCGACCTGCCTGGTTCGACGGCAACGCCCGCGCCGAGGCCCGAGACACCGCTGTTCCTGACGCTGAAGAACGATCTGACGCTGGCGATCGGCAATGACAGCGTGCCGCGCCCGGCTTTCGCCACGACGCTGGACGCCAAGACCAAGGGCGACAAGCAGACGCGCATCTTCCTGCGCGCCGACAAGGCGGTCGCCTATGGCGACCTGATGGAGGCGATGAATCTATTGCGCGGTGCCGGCTATCTGAAGATCGCGCTGGTGGGCCTGGAGACGGCTCCCGCGTCCAATGCCCCGGCGCCCGCAGCCACTGGTGCGGCGGCGCCATGACGCAAGCGGTCGCCGTGCCCTCGGTCCAGCTGTCGCGCTTCGGTTGGCGCGACCTTGGCTTGTGGGCCGGTGCTGCCGCGCTGGTCCTTGGAGCCCATGTCGCGGTCGCCTATGCAGTGCAGAACCTCACAATGGTCACCGAAGCGGATGGCGGTCCACCCCCCGCGCAGATGATCGAGATGGCACCGATGGTGGTGATGCCGGCCGTGGAAGAGCAGGTCGCCGCGCTGGACGCGGTGACGCCAGATCAGACCGAACCGACAC
>NZ_RZPQ01001044.1:0-1573 GCF_003999135.1 Mesorhizobium sp. M7A.F.Ca.CA.004.06.1.1
CCGTTGGCCTGCTTGCACAGTTTGCCACCTCGATCGCGGCTCATGCCGGCGATGTCGCCGAACTTGAAATCCTCGGCTTCACCAAGGACGGCAGCGTCTTTGCTTTCGAGGAATATGGCGTGCAGGATGGATCGGGTTTTCCCTATGCCAACCGCTACTACATCGACACCAGCACCGACAGCTTTCTCAAGGGCACGCCGATCCGGGTCCGGCTTGAGGACGAGAATGCCAAACTGGATGCGGCGCGCCTTCAGGCCCGGCAAAAAGGCGAAGCCATTGTCAGTCAGGCCGAGTTGGACGCCAATCGCGGCATCACCGCCGGCTTCAACCCGGTGACCGAACTTTCGGCCGATCCGCACCGGATGGCAGTCAACCCGCGCCCGATCTTTTCGCCGGTCGACCCACCGCTCGAGTTTCGGCTCGACGATCTCGGCATGAACAACACCGAGGGCTGCGAGAGCCAGGGCGAGATCAACGGCTTCCGGCTGCTGCGTATCGAGGCGCAGGATGGCGGCACGACCAAGCTGCTGCACGAGGACAAGTCGATACCGAAAAGCCGGGGTTGCCCGAACGGCTACCGCATCGGCGCTGTGCAGACCTTTTCGATGGACAGTCTCAGCGCCTATGCCGTGCTGATCGCGGTGCGCCAATACGGCTTTGAAGGCCCGGACTTTCGCTGGATCGCGGTGACCGGCCGCCTGTGACACCGCTTGTCCCACCCGCCCCGCGCGATCGTTCGCTGAACCGCCTTCGCCGCGCGATACCGACGCCGCGCACTGCGTTTTATGGCGCCTTGCTATGGGCCACGACGATGGGCGCCAGCGCGCTCGTCGCCCTGTTGTTGGACGACTGGGAGACGCCGGCGAAAATCCGCATTGTCACCGCGCTGTTTGCGGTGGGAGCTGCGCTGGCTTTTCCCATCGGCCTGTTCGCGGCGCGGCTGGTCTCGCAGGGAAGACGCTGGGAAGTCGCCTTTGCCGCGGCCTTCGTGTGCCTAGCCGCGGCGACGATCGGCCTGACCGCCGGGCTCTTTGCCCTGCAGTACCGCTCCTACTACGCCGAGTGGCACGCCCCTGCTTTCACCCGCACCTGGGTCCTCCAGTTCGTCTTCACGACGCTGATTGCGCTCTACCAGTTCGTGGTGCTGGGCATCCGGCTCTATTTTCCAGTTGGTTTCATCGCTCTGTTTGCCGCGGGCGTCTGGTTTGCGCGCCAGCAGCGTTGAGCATTTTGCTCGCCTCTGTTAGGACGCGGGCAAACTTCTCGATATGTCAGGACTGACCGATGATCCCTCGCTATTCCCGGCCGGAAATGGTCGCCATCTGGTCGCCAGAAACCCGGTTCCGCATCTGGTTCGAGATCGAAGCCTATGCCTGCGACGCGTTGGCCGAACTCGGCGTCATCCCCAGGGAAGCGGCAAAAACCATCTGGGAAAAGGGCGGGGCGGCAAAATTCGATGTCGAGGCGATCGACGAGATCGAGCGCGTCACCAAGCATGACGTCATCGCCTTCCTGACCCATCTTGCCGAATTCGTCGGACCGGACGCCCGCTTCATCCACCAGGGATGACCTC
>NZ_RZPQ01001045.1:0-1571 GCF_003999135.1 Mesorhizobium sp. M7A.F.Ca.CA.004.06.1.1
CCGCGTCACCATCGACTATGTCGGCAAGATCGACGGCGAAGCCTTCAATGGCGGCGCGGGCACCGATCAGCCGCTGGTGCTGGGCTCAAAAGAGTTCATCCCCGGCTTCGAGGATCAGCTGGTCGGCGCCAAGGCCGGTGACGAAAAGCAGGTCACCGTGACTTTCCCGGAGAACTACCAGGCCGCGCATCTTGCCGGCAAGGAAGCGACCTTCGACGTCACCGTCAAGGAAGTGTCCCAGCCCGGCGCGCTGGAAATCAACGACGAGACCGCCAAGAACCTCGGCCTGGAGTCGCTGGAGCGCCTGCGCGACGTCGTACGCGGCCAGATCGAGAACCAGTTCGGCGCCATGACACGCCAGAAGGTGAAGCGCCAGCTGCTCGACCAGCTCGATGCGGCTTATTCGTTCGAGGCGCCGTCGAAGCTCGTCGACGCCGAGTTCAACAACATCTGGGCGCAGGTCAATCGTGACCTGGAAGCAGCCGGACGCACCTTCGCCGACGAAGAGACGACGGAAGAAGAGGCGCGTGCCGAGTATCTGCGGCTTGCCGAGCGCCGCGTGCGTCTCGGCCTGGTGCTGGCTGAAATCGGCGAGAAGGCCGGCGTGACCGTATCGGACGAAGAGCTGCAGCGCGGCCTGTTCGAGCAGGTGCGCCGCTATCCGGGCAACCAGCAGCAGGAAGTCTTCGAGTTCTACCGCAACAACCCGGAAGCGTTGAACACGCTGCGGGCGCCGATGTTCGAGGAAAAAGTGGTCGACCATCTGCTCGGTCAGATTTCGGTCACCGACGTCAAGGTCAGCAAGGAAGAGCTGATGGCCGACGACGAAGAGGACGAGACCTCCGTCAAGGCGAAGCCGGCGAAGAAAGCCGCCGCCAAGAAGGCCGACGCCAAGAAGGCCGACGACGCGGAAGAGCCCAAGAAGAAGGCCGCGCCGAAGAAGAAGGCCGCCGAATAACACCAGCGCTCCGCTGAAACAGGAAGGCCGCCCTCCAGGCGGCCTTTTTCGTTGCCAAACTGCAACAGCCGCCATGCTTCGCGAGCGACGGCCTGTGGCGACCAAGCTTTGATCATTATCTGCGCTTCTATTGCAAGCCGCTTGGTTGTTGGAGGGCGTGTTGAGACTGTTCGTCGAATTGGGACACGCTTCGGCAATCGCGCTGGTCCTTGTCTCGGTCTGCGGCATCGCCCAGGCCGGCGCGGTGTCTGACAACTGGCGCTTCGGCACGAGTGAAGACGGCCTTGTCACGGCCTCGCTCTACGCAACCAACAAGCTGATCACCGGCGGCGGTGCCTTGAGCTACAGCCCGATCCTGACGATTGCCTGCCGGGCAAACGGCGAGCCGCATTGGACTGAATGGCTGCAATTGAACGACGCTGTTTCGGCCAGCCGCAAGATCACCATGTCGATCACGGTCGATCAGGAGAGCAAGTTCGATGAAAGCTGGGCGGTCGGGCCGCGCGGCCGGATGCTGGTGCGCGATGGCGCCGATGGCATCAGGCGCCTTGTCGCCGCGAACCGGCTCCAGCTTTCGTGGCGGCTCCGGCCGCTGGCGGGGGGCGGCGGGGCC
>NZ_RZPQ01001046.1:0-1566 GCF_003999135.1 Mesorhizobium sp. M7A.F.Ca.CA.004.06.1.1
ACGGCGGTGGTCCGGCCGGCCTCGATATCGAAAGAAAATCATCTGCATCTGGTCATGCATGACATCGCGGCGGCGCAGGACGGCATGACCATGCCCGGCGAGGAGCATGTCCGCAACCTGCTCGATTTCGCGCGCCGCTGGGACCGGGCAAGGCCGATGCTCGTGCATTGCTATGCCGGCATCAGCCGCTCGACGGCTTCGGCCTATATCATCGCGGCCGCATTGGCGCCGAAACGCGACGAGGCCGAATTGGCGCGGACGCTGCGGGCGCTGTCGCCCTCGGCAACACCCAATCCGCGACTGATCGCGGTGGCCGATGCGCTGCTTGATCGCAACGGCCGCATGATCGAGGCGATCGAATCGATCGGCCGCGGTGCGGATGCCTTTGAAGGCACGCCCTTCGCGCTGAGGATCGACAGCTAGCTGCCCCCATGTCGTTGTTCGATTATCGGGTGCCTTCATTCGCCCAATCTTCATGCCCGTGCCGTATCCGGACAATGAACACGTCGTCGTCGGCTTCGATCCGGTAGACGACAAGATGGGCTTTGAAGGGATGGATACGCATCGGTGGCGCCAATTCAAGCCGCTCCCGCGCTATTCGGGGACTGGCAGCGATCAGGTCAAAGATCGTGAACAACTCGTCATGATACTGTCTGGCCTGCACAGCGCCCGAACAGGCGCACCCCTTGCTCGGCAATACCGACGATGTCCTCTTCCGCAGCTAAAGAAAGGCGAAATCCCACTACCCATTGCCGGATGGCTTTTCAGCGCGTTTAACCGCCTCCGTGAAAAGCGCGTCCCTGGATCGATTGCCGATGCCACTCTTCAAGCCATCGTCGACAAAGCGCTGCATGGCGGCAATCTTGTCATTGCGCTCCTGATCCCGACGGATCAAATCGCGCACATAGTCGCTCGCGTTGGCGTAACGGCCCGTTTCGGTTTGCGCCTCCACCCAATCTTTCATCGGGTCGGGCAATGATACGTTCATCGTTGCCATACTGGCCTCCATATCTCGTCCAGTATGGTCCGTTTTGGCAAAGTTTGTCAAAATCTCTTGTGCGGAAATCTCTTGTCCAAAAGCGCGATTGTCAGATACGCCCTCCGTCGCCTGGTTTGTTCAAGAGGACAGCGCTTGCCTTTCGATGCCAGACCACTGGTTTGGAGGCTACGTCAACCAGTCCGCGAGCTTCGCCTTGCGCACATCCCGCAGCAGGCTGATGAAGCCGTCGGCCTGATATTCCGCCGTCAGCCGGCCCTTCTCCGCCGTCGCGATGCTGGCATCGCCGACGACGCCGTTCGGGTTGAGATCGCTGGCGATCCAGGCGAAGGCATGGGTGCCGGTGTGGCGCAGGAGCGAAAGTTCGTTTTCGGCTTTGGCGACATTGGAAACGAAATTGTCGGCCTTGGCCATGTCGACGAGGTCCGGCCGGAAATGCAGCATCAGCGAGGTCTCGACATCGCCGCCATGGATGCCGTGGCGGTCCTCCAGTTCGGTGTACATGCCGGCCGGGCGGCCGAACCGTTGCCAGCTGGTCGTGGTCAATTCGCATGGCGGCAACGAGGAGA
>NZ_RZPQ01001047.1:0-1566 GCF_003999135.1 Mesorhizobium sp. M7A.F.Ca.CA.004.06.1.1
TCGAAAGTTTGGCGACGTTGGCTTCCTTGCCGAGCTTTTCCAACAGCGCGAAGTGCGGGCCGGGATTCTCGTCGGCCGGCGGGATGCACATCAGGCCCTCGATGGCGAGGCCATGGACGTCGCGGCAGCGGGTGACGAAAGCCACGGCCTCGCGCGGCTCGATGCCGGCCTTCTGCGGCTCGGAGCCGGTGTTGACCTGGACATAGAGTTTTGGCGCGCGGCCCTGTTTGGCGATCTCCTTGGCCAGTTCGGCGGCGATCTTCTCGCGATCGATCGTCTCGATGACGTCGAACAGCGCCACAGCCTCCTTGGCCTTGTTGGATTGCAGCGGGCCGATCAGATGCAGTTCGATGCCAGGAAAAGCGTCCTTCAGATCAGGCCATTTGCCTTGCGCCTCCTGCACACGGTTCTCGCCGAAGACGCGCTGGCCGGCTTCGATGACCGGGCCGATGTCGGCAGCGTCAAAGGTCTTGGAGACCGCGACCAGCGTCACGGCGCCGGCTTCGCGGCCGGCCTCGCGCTCGGCGGCGTCGATCTTCGCCTTGACCGCGAAAAACTGCTGAACGGCATCGCCCATATGCAAATCCTGCTGTTTTGACCGGCGTTTTTGTCAGACGCGATACCCATATGGTTGACGGGTTTGCCAAACCATGGTGAACACCCGGACCACATTCCCTGAACTGCCGAGCCGTCGCCCGCAGTTCGCGCATGCTTTTAAGTGAAAAACGTCCCATGGCAACCGAACGATACAATCCGCGCGCGTCAGAGCCCAAATGGCAGAAGGCCTGGGACGCCAAGAAGCTGTTCGAAGCGCACAATGACGATCCGCGCCCGAAATACTATGTGCTGGAGATGTTCCCCTATCCGTCGGGGCGCATCCATATCGGTCATACCCGCAATTACACGATGGGCGACGTGGTGGCGCGCTACAAGCGGGCCAAGGGTTTCAACGTGCTGCACCCGATGGGCTGGGACGCCTTCGGCATGCCGGCCGAAAACGCGGCGATGCAGAACAAGGTCCATCCCAAGGAGTGGACCTACCAGAACATCGCCACCATGCGCGAGCAGCTCAAGGTCATGGGGCTGTCGCTGGACTGGGCGCGCGAATTCGCCACCTGTGACGTCGACTATTACCACCGCCAGCAGATGCTGTTCCTCGATTTTGTCGAGAAGGGGCTGGTGACGCGCAAATCCTCCAAGGTCAACTGGGATCCGGAGGACATGACGGTGCTCGCCAACGAGCAGGTCATCGACGGGCGCGGCTGGCGCTCGGGCGCGCTGGTCGAACAGCGCGAGCTGACGCAGTGGTTCTTCAAGATCACCGATTTCGCGCAGGATCTGCTGGATTCGCTCGACGGCCTCGACGAATGGCCGGAAAAAGTGAAGCTGATGCAGCAGAACTGGATCGGCCGCTCGGAAGGCCTGCTGATCCGTTGGCCTCTGGCCGACGCCTCTGGTGGCGAGCATGAGCTGGAAGTCTATACGACAAGGCCCGACACCATCTTCGGCGCTTCCTTCATGGCTGTCGCCGCCGATCATCCGTTGGCCAAGAAGGCCGCTGCGCAC
>NZ_RZPQ01001048.1:0-1565 GCF_003999135.1 Mesorhizobium sp. M7A.F.Ca.CA.004.06.1.1
GTCTATGGGTTCCTCACAACCGAGCCTAACGCCCTCATCAAGCCGATCCATGCGAAGGCCATGCCGGTGATCCTGACGACGAAAGAGGAAACCGAGACGTGGCTACGAGCCCCATGGTCGGAAGCAAGGGGCTTGCAACGCACCGCGCCTGACGATGCCCTTGTGATCGTCGACAAACCGGCCACGCAGATCAAGTTTCCGCTGGGCAAGAAAGATGGCCGACTGCCGTTGCTGTGAAGCTACCGAAGGGGACGACTTCGGCAACGGACATTTGTTTACCAAAGGCTAACGGACAGGCTGGACTACGAACTCCGGCATCAATCGCGGCACCAAATGCATGCAGTGTCCAATGCAGGCGCTAAAGCGTATGTCGAGGTCCTATCGCGGTTGAATTGTGGGAAGAACCCGGCGAAGGGCTTGCGTAAGTCCGGGAACCAAATTGTTGCGCAAGACGCGAGTTATCCACATTTCGAACTCGCTCATTGTCGTGTTCTTGAGATGTCTGGCCACGAGAGCCATCAGTCCCTTGTTGTCGTAGTGCTTGGCCAATTCGGCCATGTCCTGGTTTGCCACAGCGGCATCGATACGGGCCGTCGCTTCGGCTCCAATTGCGGCAATGTCCAGTGCTGCCGTCTTTGTGGCAAATTCGGCTGCGATTTCTGCAACCGTAGTTGCGCCGCTGAGATCAATCATCTTCAGGGTGCGGTCAATTCGTCGCCGGCAGTATCGCGCGATAGTGCCCGCAGCCGATGCTGGAGTGACGTCAGCGAAGACGGCTTGTCTCAGCGCGTCGAGCCGACTATCGAGATCTCCCCCGTTATAGCCCTCATGCTCCGCAATTCTGCGCCCCACTTCAGGAAGCAGGAAGACATTCTCGATCTCTGAAACCGGTAGGACGGCGACGCCGAGCCGTGCCAGATTCGCAATTTCTGGCCCTGAATAGTCATCGGCGTCTACGATCCCGGAACAGGTCACTCGTGTAAGGTCCGCGTTAGCGCGCATTGTTACAACTGAATGAATTACTTCTTCGCATGAACCGCGCGGGATGACTGTCCACTCGGGATAGCAGCAGCGATATATGACGGTGTCGAGACTTGTGCTGCCGCCTTCGACGAAGAGAATCGGGCGACGGCTCCCAAGGATGAGCGTCGCAATCTGCTCATCGAAACCGGTTTCTTCTGGCACCGGTTCGATCACCCAACCGGTCTTGGGATTGTAGTCCCGGATCACAATCTTTTGGGCAACCCGTGACGCGGCAAATTCGAGGTCATGTGTAATGAAGATGAAGGCACAATCGGGGCGTGCAGCCTCCATCTCGTCCCATAGTTTGGCCATGATAGATCGATGAACGTGCAGCTCCGGCTCGTCAAAGATAAGGAGCGTGTCGGGATCGGCGGCGAGAACTTGACCAATCATGTAGAACACTGACCGCTCGCCATCGCTCATGTCCTTGGCGTTATATTCCGTCTGCGATCCTGTGATTTGAACACGGATGTCGTCGCCGGAGATAACAAGCCTGCGGTGAGGCAGTAGCCGCTGCCAGATGCCGGCCAACAGCTCAAACT
>NZ_RZPQ01001049.1:0-1564 GCF_003999135.1 Mesorhizobium sp. M7A.F.Ca.CA.004.06.1.1
ATTCATCAGCGCGAAGTGGAAGCCGAGCTCAAGCGGAATGCGCTTGCCGGCATACTGCTTGTCGAAGGCGGCGCGAAAGGCAGCATAGGTCCGGTTGGCGAACTCGTCCGCCTGGCTTGGCCGCTCGAAGCCGCCGGAATGCCTGACATAGAGATTGTAGTCCATGGCGATCACCGGCCGTGACTTCGGTCCTTCCGGAATCTGCGGCAGCGAAAAGTGCACGATGCCGTTGCTGGCCGTCGGTCGGGCAGGGCCTTGCGAGACGCCGCTGGCATCGAATTGATATCCGGCCGCCGGCAGCGCTTCATAGAGCGCCTTGCCGGTCGACAGATACGGCGCGCGAAAGCCGACCACCGCATGCCGCGCGAAATCGCGCCAGCCCTGTGGTTCGGGTGCAATGCCGTTGATCGCATAGGCGTTCTCGAGAATGTGCTCGAACGAACTGAACTCTTTCAGCCAGTCGGCCTTGCTCCAGTCCTTGCCGTCGAAATGGCCACAGCCATGGCTGGCGATATCGTGGCCTTCATGCGCGGCAAGGCCGATCTGTTCGAGTCGCTCGGTGACTTCCTGCTTCGAGGCGGCAAAGCCGATGTTGGATTTGCCGGCGCCTTTGCCCGGTGCGGTGTATTCCTTGCGTGTCTCCGTTGACAGCAGGAAGACGCAGGAGAGAAAATAGGTGAAGTGCGCGCCGGTGCGCTCAGCCAGTGCCCGGCTGCGTTTCCACTGCGAAATGTCGCGGGCACTGTCGAACGAGATGATGACGACCTGTTTCGGCTTTGCCGGCGCCGGTGGATCGGCCAAAGCCCCACCGGCAGCGGCGAGTGCCGCAAGCGAAAACGCAACAACGCGGAACGGACGAAGCATAGGCAATCTGATCTTCACTCGGGGAATGTCTGCAAGCCGGCTATCGCCTAAATGTGGCGTGGGTGCGATTGGTCTTTTCGGCTGCCTGTCCGGGGCAAACATCCGTTTGCCCCGGACAATAGGCGATTTTCCGGTTGAACCCCTTCCATGCCGGCAAAATTTCGCTAAAACGCGGGCTGACAAAGGGCCCGACCGGGCAGGAATGGTTTGATTGATGTCCGACGACAGTTTTATCCGTGAAGTCAACGACGAGATCCGTCGCGAGCAGGCACAGGCGCTGTGGGACCGTTTTGGCCCGGCCTTGATTGTCGTTGCGGTCCTCGTGGTGCTCGGCACTGCCGCCTTCGTCGGCTATCGCTATTGGGACGAGACGCGCGCCAACCGCTCGGGCGATGCGTTCTCGCAGGCGCTGAAGCTCGCCAATGACGGCAAGAACGATGAGGCGCTGACTGCGCTCGATCAGTTGGAGAAGGATGGCTACGGCGCCTATCCGCTGCTCGCCCGCATGCGCGGCGCGACCGTCAAAGCGAACAAGGGCGATGTCCCCGCCGCCGTCAAGGATTTCGACGAAGTCGCCGCGGATACGGCCATTCCCCAGGGAATTCGCGACATGGCGCGGCTGCGGGCAGCACTGCTGCTCGTCGACCATGGTTCCTTTGCCGACGTCTCCAGCCGTGTCGAGGCGCTGACATCCGACACC
>NZ_RZPQ01000104.1:0-11648 GCF_003999135.1 Mesorhizobium sp. M7A.F.Ca.CA.004.06.1.1
GTGTCGAAGCGCGATCCCTCGATCTGGAAGCGGCCGAACACCTCATCGGCCGAAAGCGGCACGCCGTTGCCCAGGCGGCCCGGCACCACCTGGAACTGAAGGTTGGCGTCGACGACACGGCCGCCGAACAGATTGGCCAGCACCCAGAGCCGGGCATTGCGCGCCGAAAACCACGGCCACAGCTGCTTGACGTGAGAGACCTGCATGTCGTGGATGTTGAACGCCAGATTGATCCCCGGCACTTTGCCGTCGACGAACGCCACGGCGGCGGTGCCAAGCATCTCGCCGGAGCCGGCGGACCGGAGCGCGATCTGCTCGGCGACCAATTTGTGGCTCACCGTGTTGTAGACGCCGGCAATCCGGGCCAGGAAGGTGAGCGCCGGCTCGGGCGACTCCGAAGGCGCAAGCGACGATCCGTCGCTGGTCAGGTCGTAGCGATAGGAGGGTTCTTCACCCACCGCTCCGCTTGCCGGCTTCGGCCCGATCGAACCGGCGAAATCGAATGTCGAGCGGCCGGTCTTCAGCAGCAATCTGTCGACCTGGATCTTGTTGCTGCCCGCAACCAGCGTCGCATTGATATCGACGTCCGCCGGCAGCAGTCCTCGCGTGCCGAGATCGAGGACAGAACCCGTCGACGACAAAGCGGCCGTCAGCCGCGATGCGTTCGCGCCGAACCCTTCCGATCCCGTCAGCTTCAGCGCGACGGTTCCCAGCTTGCCGGCAGCGGCCGCCATATCGCCGGTATCGGCCAGATCGACGCTCGCATCCAGTGCCGTGACGCGGTGCGCCGCGATATCGCGGGAGGCGGAAGCGGCAACGGTAGCCGTCCTGCCGTCGATGTCGGCCGTGGACGAGAACTGCATGCCGCCCGGGCCCGACTGCACGACGGTGGCGTCGGTGATCTTGACGAGCTTGATCGCTCCGGTTTCGGGCAGCACGAATTCGACATTGCGAAGGTCGATCCGGCGCAGCGAATCCTCCCGCACGGCATCGAGTGCGTGGTTGATGTTTCCGAACACCGCGGCGGACAGCTTCTCCGGATCGATGAGGCCGTCCGCATTGCGCAGGCCGGCGGTCCAGTCGCCGCCTGACGGCATCGCCGCCACGACGATGCGGGCATCCGAGATCCTGGCGCTGGTCAGCCGCACATCTCCCCACAGCAGCGGGAACAGACGCACGCCGAAGCGCACGCGGCCGGCATCGGCCATCGGCTTACCGTCCGAAGTCTTCAAGCTGACGTCGCTGACCTGAAGCGCGATGAAACTCGAACCGTCGAGCGTGATGCGGGCAGGCCCGACCGCGACATTGACATCGACGCCCGCCAGTTTCTCGAGCGCCGTTTCCGCCTCGGTGCGAAGCCGGTCGGATCCGATGCCGGAGGCGCCAACCAGATAAACGAGCACGGCGGCCAGCAGCACGAAAGCGACCAGACCGGCGAACAGTCGCGACAGGATGCGAAAACCGCGTCCGATCGAAGCCTGACCGAGCGGCGGCACACGGCAGGCGGACGGAAAGGTCCCCAGGTCGGTGATCTCATCACGCCTGAACCGGATCTTCTCGTGCTGCGGTCGCTCCTGATCCACGCAATTTTCCGTTGTACGAACTCGATCGTGGACGAATCCCCGTCCGACACTATATCGGTGTGGCTTCGCGCGTAACCTCAAACAAGGGCATCGGTATGGCTGACCTCGACGTAGGCGATCTCGCGCCGCAATTCGACCTGCCGCGGGACGGCGGCGGATCAGTCAGCCTTGCCGCATCGTCCGGCAAGCCCATCGTGCTGTATTTCTATCCGCAGGACGACACAACAAGCTGCACGCAGGAGGCGATCAGCTTCTCGCAACTGAAGCCGGACTTCGAGAAGGCCGGCGCCGTGGTGATCGGCCTGTCGCCCGACCCCGTCAAGAAGCACGACAAGTTCAAGTCGAAATACAATCTCACTATCGACCTCGCCGCCGACGAGGAGCGCAAGGTGATCGAAGCCTACCATCTGTGGGTCGAGAAATCGATGTATGGCCGCAAGTATATGGGCGTCGAGCGCGCGACGTTCCTGATCGGCCGCGACGGGCGGATCGCCAGGATTTGGCGCAAGGTCCGCGTCAAGGGCCATGCGGAAGAGGTGCTCGAGGCCGTTCGCGCGCTTTGAGGTTTTGCCGGCGAGGTTGGCCCGGTTTCCCTTACAACCATACGCACGCCTGGCGGGCGTTCGCTGCGGGCAAGCCGGCCCTGCAAGCCTTTGTTAACCTTAATAATGTGTAGTCAAGCTGTCGTGGTGTCGTAAACGAAAGCTTGGTCCCGTGAACGCAACCGGTCAGTCCGCAGTCTTCGGCAGGCGTAAGGAGCCCCATACGGTCATCATCGCCCGGGGCAACGAGATCAGGCATTTCACGATCCGACCGTGGCTGGCGGCCTTTATCGGCTCGGCGCTCGCCGCCATTGCCGTCGGCTACCTCATGGCCACCTCCTATCTGGTGCTGCGCGACGATCTGATAGGCGCCACCACGGCGCGCCAGGCGCGCATGCAGCAAGCCTATGAAGATCGCATTTCGGCGCTTCGCGCCCAGGTCGACCGCATCACCAGCCGGCAGTTGCTCGACCAGCAGCTGATGGAAACCAAGGTCAGCGAACTGCTTGAACGGCAGAGCCAGCTGAGCCAGCGTCACGGCCGCCTTGGCCCGCTGCTCGAACGCGCCGAGAGCGAAGTCGGCGCAGCGCCGGCCGAAGATCCGGCAGCGGTTGCGAAGCCGGACAAACGCGCCGAAGTGACCGGCAGCATCAAGGAGCCCGCGCGGAACTATGCGGTCGCCAGCCTGAGCGCCGATCCCGGCGCCGGCGACACAAGGCCGTTCTCGCTGTGGTCGACCCGCTCCGATCCGCTGCCCAACGATTCAGCCGCCGATCGTGCCGACAAGCTCTTCGTCTCGATCAACCAGTCGCTGAAATCCATCGAGAGCGACCAGTTGACCCGCATCAGCACGCTTGCCGACAATGCCTACAAGAGTGCCGATGCCATTACCCAGGCGCTCGAGGCGGCCGGACTGCCCGTCGACAGCGATTTCGGCAAGGGCGACAGCGATGTCGGCGGACCGCTGATCCCGCTCGACAGCTCCATGATGTTCGACAGCAAGGTCAAGGAGTTGGACGAAGCGCTTGACGCCCTCGACCATCTCAAGAAGGAAGCGCGCCAGTTGCCGCTGACCAACCCCGCACCGGGCCACTCCGTCACCAGCCCGTTCGGCGTGCGCACCGACCCGATCCTCGGCACCGCGGCATTGCATTCCGGCATGGATTTCAGGGCCCCGATCGGCATGGCCGCCAAGGTCACCGCACCCGGCACCGTCACCAAGGCCGGCTGGAACGGCGGCTATGGCCGCATGGTGGAAGTCGACCACGGCAATGGTTTTGCGACACGTTACGGGCATCTCAGCGAGATCGACGTCACCGTCGGTGAGAAACTGGACGCCGGCGCCGTCATCGGCAAGACCGGCAGCAGCGGCCGCTCGACCGGCCCGCATCTGCACTACGAAGTGCGCCACAATGGCGAAGCGATCGATCCCTTGCGCTTCCTCACGGTCGGCAAGAAGGTCGCCCAGTATCTGTAAGCGATGCTGGGCTCCTGCCCCATGCGCCGATGACCATCATGATGGCTGACTAAGGCGCTCCCGTCGACAGAAACGCCGTCACTGCCGCAACCAGGGTGGCCGCGCCGACCTTCAACGCGGCCTCGTCGACACGAAACCGGCGTGGTGGAGCGGAAACACCGATCCGACCGCTTCGTTGCGGATGCCGAGCCGGAAGTAGACCGACGGGCGTTTCTCGCTGTAGTAGCCAAAATCGTCAGCGATGGTCCATCCGGGCGTGTTGAGGACGTTGTCGGCGCCGATGCAGGCCTTGGCGCTGGCGGCAATCAGCTCAGTCATCTCGACATCGTTGACGACACCCGGTTCGCCCTTGTGGATGTCGACCTCGACACGCGCCCCGTGGCTCGTCGCCGTACCCTCGGCTATCGTACGAACACGGCGCCAGGCCCGCTCGCGTGTGGCGTCGCTGCCGCTGCGGATGGTGCCTTTCAACGTGACCTTGCCGGCGGTGACATTATAGGCGTTGCCGCCATTGATGGCCGTCACGGAAATCACCAGCGGATCGTATGGGTCGATCTCGCGCGAAACGATCTTCTGCAATTCGCTCACCAGGGAGCAAGCCACGGCCAACGCATCGACACCTTCATGCGGTTTTGCCGCGTGCGCGGCCGAGCCGATGACGGCCACATCGAACGTGTCGCAGGCCAGAGTGTAGGGACCAGAGCCGACGGCAACCTTGCCGGACGGCGTGTAGGGATCGACGTGGACGCAGATGGCGGCATCGATGTCGTCGAGAAGCCCCTCTTCCACCACCCGCCTGCCGCCCGACGGTTCGTCTTCCTCGGCCGGCTGGAAGATCAGGCGAACGGTGCCGCCAAAACTGTCCCGCGACCGGTGAAGATGCGCGGCCACCGCGAAAGCCATCGATGCATGGGCGTCGTGACCGCAGGCATGCATCACGCCTGGATTCGTCGATGCATAATCGACGCCGGAGGCCTCCTCGATCGGCAAGGCATCGATGTCGGCGCGAATGGCGATCTTTCGATTCGACGGCTTGCCGGTGCCGACAATATCGACGGCAAGGCCAAAGCCGGCAACGTCGCGAATGTCGGCAATTCCCTGATCCACCAGCATCTGCCTGAGATAGCGCTGCGTGCCGGCCTCCTGGTTCGAAAGCTCGGGATTGCGGTGCAGGTGGCGGCGGACCTCGATCATCCGATCGAGAATTCCGGCGTCGATATCGGTCGTCACGGTTTTCGCAACACCACCCGCCGTGGCCGAACCCTCAGGATTTGACATGGATCTCTCGCGGGAACTTCGTCAGGGTCTCATGGCCGGTTTCGGTGACCAGGATGGTCTCGCTGATCTCGATGCCCCAGCCATCCATCCACATGCCGAGGATGGAATGAACGACATTGCCCGGTTCAAGCACGGTCTTGTCGCCCGGCCTGAGGCTGATCGTATGCTCGCCCCAGTCCGGCGGATAGGCGACGCCGATGGAGTAGCCGATGCGCGATTCCTTCTTCAGTCCGTAGCGCTGGATGACCTTGCGCCAGGCGGCTTCGACGGCTTCGGCTGATGTTCCCGGTTTGACCGCGTCGAGCACCGCATCCATGCCCTCGATCACCGCTTTTGCCGTGTCCGAAACATTTGTCGGCGTCTTGCCAAGCTGCATGGTCCTGGCGAGGCCGGCGGCATAGCGGCGGCAAACGCCGGCAAGTTCCAGCGCAATCGTCTCGTTGTCTCCGAACCGCCTGTCGCTCCACATGATGTGCGGCGCCGAGGCATTCTCGCCACCGAGGATTGTCGGTGGAAGAGCGGTGATGTCGCCGGCAAAATCCGGGCTGCCTGCGATCTGCGCCGCCTGGATGGCGGCGATGGCATCGCACTCGCGAACACCCGGTGCGATCACCTCGAAGGCCCGCGTGACGGCCGCTTCGGCCAAGGTGGACGCCTTGCGCAAATAGGCGATCTCGGGCGCCGATTTGACCGCGCGGATCCAGTTCACCAGCAGGTCGGCATCATGCCATTTTGCATTTGGAAGTCCCGCGACAAGCCGGGCGTGCGCCTTGGGGGAGAAATAATAGGCTTCGAGTTCGATGCCGATATGTCTGACACCCCAGCCCCTGGCGACGATCCAGCTCGCGATCCAGTCCATGGGATGGCGATCGACGCGCTGAACATGGTCTTCCGGAAAGCCGACCACGTTTTCCGGTTTCATCCAGGCGGTCAGAAGACCGCCGGCCGCATCCATGGCGCGCCCGATCCAGACCGGCTCGACCTCCTCGATTGGAACCAGCACCACCTGCGGCGTGTAGAACGACCAGCCGTCATAGCCGGTGATGTAATGCTGGTTGGCAACGTCGTTGACGACAAGGAGTTCGAGACCGCGCTTCGCCATCTCGGTGCGTATCTTGCGAAGCCGCTGTTGGTACTCGTCTCGGGCAAACGGCAATTCAATCATCTTTGCTCCATCTTTGTCAGATCAACGGTCGCGGGGTTCGCTCACCATTGAAGGGGTTTCGCCACGGCGGCAATCGGCCAGGACGACGCGTGGGCAGGTCCTGAACCGAATAGGCCCTCCACGGCCTTCCCCAGGAAAACTTCGGCGTGAATTTATTTTTGAATTCCATTTGACTGAATAAATAAGCAATGCAAAGCTGCGCTCTCCTAAGGGGCGCAAGGCATGGCACTGCGGGGGACCAATCAGGAGTTCGGGCGGCCGTACAATCGGCGCATCGTGCTTGAGTCCATCCGCCTTCATGGACCGATCGCCCGCGGCGAGATCGCCCGGCGCGTCGGCCTCACCGTCCAGACGGTATCGACCATCGTTCGCGAACTGGAAGATCAGGACTACATCCTGTCGCTGCGCGAAGAGCCGAAGGGGCGCGGCCTGCCGCCGGCAACGCTCCGGATCAACCCCGATGGCGGCTATGCCGTCGGCATCCACATCACTCCGCTTGGTATCAGCGCCGCCTTGATCAATCTGAGCGGCGACGTGATCGAGAGCATCTACCGCGAGGCGCCGAACGCGGCGCCGGACCACGCCTTCGAGCTGATCGGGGCGATGGTGGTGGAATTGACCAGACTGCGGGCTGGCGGACGGGTGCTGGGCGTTGGCATGGCCCTGCCCGGCCCATTCGACGTGGAGTCCATGAGTTTCGTCGGGCCAACCACCATGACCGGCTGGAAGGATGTGGCGCTGCGCGAACGGCTGGCGGCCTCCACCGGATTGCCGGCCTTCTTTGAAACCGATATGGCAGCGGCCGCCATGGGCGAGCGCCTCTACGGCCTCGGCGCCCAGTTTTCCGAATATTACTATCTCTATTTCGGCGTTGGCCTTGGCGGCGTCATGGTTCATGACGGCAGCGCCTTGCGCGGCGCCTGGGGAAATGCCGGCGAGATCGGGCACATTCCCGTTATTCCGGGCGGCGAGGCCTGCCCGTGCGGCAACAGCGGCTGTCTCGAAAGATATTTGTCGCTCGAGGCACGCCGGCGCTGGAACGGCAGCGAGGCGGATTGGGTCGCCGAAGTCGCACCGATCTTTCACAACGCCGTCGCCGTCATCGAGAACCTGTTCGACCCGGAGACGGTCATCCTCGGCGGGCTGGCGTCCACCGACCTGCTCGAAATGCTGGCTGGTTCGGCCGGAGGCCTGCACAACTCCGTCTCGGCCCGCAAGGACCGCACGACGCCCAGGGTTGTGGTCGCGCGCGGCGGACAGCATTCCGTGCTGCGCGGCGCCGCCGCCCTTGCGGTTTCCGGGGTGCTGTCACCTCGCTTCGGGCAGATGTTCGCGGCCGAACGCGAACGCGAGCGCGACCTTCTCAAAGGCAGGGAGATTGCGGCATGAGTGAACCCCTGCTGGTGCTCGACAACGTCACCAAGAACTATGGCGCGATCGAAGCGCTCAAGGGGATCAGCTTCTCGATCGGCAAGGGCGAGGTCGTGGCGCTGCTGGGCGACAACGGCGCCGGCAAATCGACACTGGTGAAGATCATATCGGGCGGACTGGAGCCGACCTCCGGGCGCATGCTGTTCGAGGGCAAGGAATTCCTTGCCAAATCACCAGCCGAGGCCAAGGCGGCCGGCATCGAGACCGTCTACCAGGATCTCTCGCTGTGCACCAATGTCGACGTGGTCGCCAATTTCTTCATGGGCCGTGAGATCACACGCAAGTTTCTCGGCATTCCCGTGCTCGACGAGCGCGCCATGGAAGCCGTCGTCGGAAGGGCGCTGGCCAATGCCGGCACCCGCATTCCCTCGCTGCGGGCCAATGTCGAGCATCTCTCGGGCGGCCAACGGCAAGCCATCGAGCTCAACCGTTTCGTGCACTGGGGCGGCAAGCTGGTGCTGCTCGATGAACCGTTCGCCGCCCTCGGCGTCGAACAGACACGGCGCGGCCTCGACATGATCCGCCAAGTGGCGAACCAGGGCATCGGCGTCGTCATCATCACCCATATCATGCAGCAGGCTTTTCAGGTCGCCGACCGGATCGTGGTGATCCGCCAGGGCGTCGTGGCCGGCGATGTCGCACGCAATAAAACAAGTCCCGATGCGGTGATCAACATGATCACCGGTGAGACGCTTGCCGGTGCCGGACCGACAGGCTGAGGGACAAAAGAGGGGTCCGGCTTAAGAGGAGCGAACGACATGAAGCGAATACTTCTTGCTGTCTTCGGTATCCTTGCACTGGCCTTTGCCACGCTCACGCCGGCATTCGCCCAGTCCAAGGGTATCATCTACTATATGGTGCCGACGCTGCTGGACGAGTTCCAGACCGGCTCGGTGAGCGCGCTGGAACTGTTCCTGAAGCAGACCGGCTACGAGATGAAGACGCTGAACGCCGACAACAAGACCGACGCCCAGCAATCGCAGATGAACGATGTCATCGCGCTGAAGCCGGCGGCCATCATCCTGGCGGCAGTCGACTTCAATGCCCTGAAACCGTCGATCGAGGCGGCCCGGGCCGCCGGCATCCCGGTGGTCGAGTTCGACCGCCAGATCACCTCGACGCCATCCGACTTCACCTCTGTCGCCGGAACGGTCGAGATCGGCTACGTAGCCGCGGACCAGGCCGAGAAGCTGCTGAAGGCAAAGCACGGTTCGGTGAAGGGCAAGGTGCTGCAGGTCCTCGGCGACCCCGGCGACCCCTATACGCTCGACATCCAGAAGGGCTTCGAGGAGAAGATGAAGGCGTTGCCGGACGTCAAGATCATCTCGCTTCCGGCCATGCAATGGGAAGCCAGCAATGCCGGCACAATCGTTGCCGACCAGATGCTGGCGAACCCCGACATCGACCTGATCTTCAGCCATGCCGCGCACCTGTCGGTCGCCGCCGTCGCCTCGCTCGAGGCGGCCGGCAAGAAGCCGGGCGACGTCATGCTGATGAGCTCGAACGGCGCTCCGGTCGGCCTCGACCTGATCCGCAAGGGCTGGCTCAACGCCGAAATCGAGCAGCCGCTCTACGCGCAGGCCGCGGCTGTCGCGATGTTCATGGACAAGATCGTCAAGAAGCAAGAAATCAAGCCCGGTGAATACGACGTGCTCGGCTTGAAATCGACCGTGACCAAGGAAGCCTGGGGTCCGAGCATCAAGATCCCGGGTGACGCCATCACCAAGCAAAACGTCGACAACCCGGCCTTCTGGGGCAACCAGAAGCCGCCGACGGACACCGTCAAATCGTTCGAATAGTCATTGAAAGCGCTCCGGTCCGTTACGGCCCGCAGCCTGCCCTTTCATGACGCCGCGTCCAAAAGACGCCGGGGCGAATTTGAATCCGCGCCCGAACCCGACGAAATCGAATTGATTTCGCGGGGCATGCGCCAACCGGATCAGCCCATGAACCCGCGCACACGCAAAGCCCTGGAGTTCGTACTCGACAACCTCGTCTGGTTCATGCTGCTGTTCGTGCTGGTGGTCTTCTCCATCTTCGTCCCGAACTACTTTCAGCTCGGCATCTTCGCCAACATCATCGAGGCTTCCAGCGTGCTCGGCGTCATGTCGATCGGCCTGGCGCTGGTGATCATCGCCGGCCACATGGATCTGTCGGTCGAATCCGTCGCAGCGCTTAGCGCCATGGCGGTCGGCATCCTGTTCTGCTCGTCGGGCATCGGCATGGGCGTGCAACTGCATCCCGAATGGCTGATGGTTCCGGTTTCGCTGCTGCTGGCGCTGGCCGTCGGCGGTCTCATCGGCGCCTTCAACGGCTATCTGGTGGTCAAGGTGAAGATGAGCGCCTTCATCATCACGCTGGCGTCCTACATCTGGGTGCGCGGCCTCGTGCTGGTCGTGTCGGGCGGCCGCTCGGCGCAGGATCTTGCACCGGCCATCCGCTGGTTCGGCATCCAGCGCCTTGTCGGCCTGCCACTTACCGCCTGGATCGCGGTTGGCTGTTTCGTGGTCTTTTCGCTGATCATGGCCAAGACGCCGTTCGGCCGGCATCTGGTGATGATCGGCGGCAACGAGACGGCGACCTTCCGCGCCGGCATCCGGGTGAACCGCAATCTCATCATCGCCTTCGTGCTTGCCGGCGCGATTGCCGGCCTTGCCGGCTGGCTGCTGGCGATCCGCACGTCGGGCGCCACCGCCAATCTCGGCGTCGGCCTGCTGTTCAACGCCTTCGCCGCGGTCGTCATCGGCGGCGTCAGCCTCAAAGGCGGCGTCGGCACCCTGCCCGGCGTCTATGCCGGCGTGCTGCTGCTCTCGGCCATCAACACGGCGATCAATTTGATGGGCCTGCCGGCCAATTTTACCCAGGTGATCCACGGCCTGCTGGTGCTGGCGGCCGTGCTGCTCGACGCCTTCAAGCAAACCATTCGCCAAAGACTCGCATGACAGGACGGCTCGCATGACCAATCGGTTACAAGGCAAGGTAGCGCTGATCATCGGCAGCGCCCGCGGCATCGGCAAGGGCATCGCGCTACGCTTTGCCGAGGAAGGCGCAAGGCTGGTGCTCGCCGACACCGAGGCCGATGCCGGGCAAGCCACCGCTGACGAGTTGGGCGTCCCCTTCATCCGCACCGACATCTCGCAAATGAGCGACGCCGAGGCCGCCGTGGCGCTGGCGCTGAAGCAGCATGGCCGCCTCGACATCATCGTGCAGAATGCCGGCATCTATCCCTGGCAACTGATCGAGAATACCAGCGCCGACGACTGGGACCGCGTCATGGCGGTCAATCTGCGCGGCACCTTCAATGCCAGCCGCGCGGCCCTGGTGCCGATGAAGGCGCAAGGCTTTGGCCGCATGCTCTACACCTCCTCCATCACCGGCCCGCATGTCACCAGCCCCGGCCACGGCCACTATTCGGCCAGCAAGGCCGGCATCAACGGCTTCATCCGTGCCGCCGCGCTCGAATTCTCCGGCTACGGCATCACCGTCAACGGTGTCGAGCCCGGCAACATCCTGACCGAAGCCATCGAGCTGCATCGCGGCGCGGCTTACATCAAGAACATGGAGGACTCCATTCCGCTCGGCCGCCTCGGCAGCCCGCGCGACGTCGCCAACGCCTTCCTGTTCCTCGCCTCCGACGATGCCAGCTACATCACCGGCACGACCATCGTCGTCGATGGCGGGCAGTTGCTGCCGGAGGGCAATGATTTTCGACTGTTGCCGCCGTGATTGCAGCATCTACCGAACGACTCGGTTCCGTGTCTTGGCAACAGTTTGAATGGACTAATGGAATGGTGGGCGATGACGGGCTCGAACCGCCGACATCTTCGGTGTAAACGAAGCGCTCTACCAACTGAGCTAATCGCCCGCTCCGGGCCGGACCTTTAAGCGGTCAGGGTCCGCTTCGCAAGGCCAAATGAGCGCAGGATGCCCTGGTTGGATGCCGGTTTTGCCAACAAAACGCCGGCTGTCAAAAAACCTTCTCCTGTTTGCTGTTATGCTGTCCTGTCACGCTTGACACCCGGTGGCGAACCCCTTATCCAGCGCCCCAACGACGAACACGGCTGACACGTGTTCGCCATGCGCGGGTGTAGCTCAGTTGGTTAGAGTGCCGGCCTGTCACGCCGGAGGTCGCGGGTTCGAGCCCCGTCACTCGCGCCATTTATTTCAAGGGG
>NZ_RZPQ01001050.1:0-1559 GCF_003999135.1 Mesorhizobium sp. M7A.F.Ca.CA.004.06.1.1
GCGCTGGAGCGAGCGCAACCTCTTTTCAAGTTCGACGGCCCGCTCCTGCGCGGCGGCGGCGCAATCGCCGAGAACGCCGCGCTGATGCTCGAGCGTGGACAGCCGCACCTGCAGGTCCTGCTGCACCAGCATCTGCGCAGACAGTTTGCCGGTCAGTCTTTCGTTGTGGAGCTGGTAATCCGCGACCTTGGAACGAAGCAGCATGGCGGCCTGTTGCAAGCTGGCGAGCCGCGATGCAACGTCCTCACGCGCCTGCTCTGCGGCTTGCCTGGCGATGATCTCGTCGCGAAATTGCCCCGACACGCGCGCCAGGTTCCGGCCCAGACGCTCGACCTCGACATTCGCTTCGAGGAACCGCGTTGCGCGCTGGCCGGCATGCCTGTCCGCTTGCGCAATGGTCTGCCGTGCCCTGTTGAGTTGGACTTCCAGGTCGGCAATGGTCTTGCTCGCGATCGATAGCTCGCGCGATTTTCGCCCAAGCTCTTTCGAGGTGCGATCCTGCAAGCGCTGCAGCTTCGCCACCTCTTCCTGCAATTCCCATTTGTCGGTATCGGGAGCGTCGGCATCGTGCGTTTGCGCATCAAGCCTGCCCACATCGTGGTCAACCAACGACCACGCCGAGTCGTCACCGGCACGTGGATCCAGCCTGTCGTTGGACAAGGGCGAGGAGCCGCGCATGGCGCGGGCCTGGCTCGAGCCCGTCCGGGCCGAAGTCGAGCCGAGGGAGGCGGCCAGCGTGTCTGACTGGGCCAATCCGGTCACGGGCTCCTCTTCGAAGAGAGGCAAAGCTTGATACGTTGCGGCTCGAATGCTTCGAATCAGTTCGTCGAAGTCTTCGTCGGCCCTTCGGACAACGGCGCTATCCTCCGCACTGATGTGCCGGGCGCCGTTGGCCTCATGATTCAGCGACATTTCTCTCTCATCGCTACCGAATCACTAGATTATCGTGAATTAAGAACAAGAATGCGAGTAGGTTTTATCGGCTTTCACTGGAAATTTCTGCGAGAAATCTCGTTTTTTTATAAGCAGAGATCAATATTCGCGTTTGCCTGCTGGCAACCGAAGTAAACTCCCGGTCACCCACCCGTCAAATATTGCAGCGAAGATGTGCCATTCTCCAGAACCGCACCCTGCCTTTTCTCAGCGCCGCCCCAACAGGCTCTTCATGCGGTTGCGCAGCAGGCGGGCCATGTTGCGGGTCTCGCGGTAGAGGTGCAGTTGCGAGGCGGCCTGGCGGGTGAGGCGGTCGGCATCCGGCGCCAGGCCGATCACCAGCGTGCCCATCGGCTTGCGCTCCGCCCATAGCCGGCTCATCACCGGATGGTCGGGCACCGCGCAGGAATCGGTCATCATGATGTTGGGATCGTCGAGATGCTGCCTGGTCACCTCGATCATCAGCAGCGTGCCGGGCGAATAGCTGGCCAGCGTCTCGTCATAGGCCGTCTTCCAGGTATAGGCGATGCCGGCTTCGACGAAGACGATCAGGCAGGCGATGGTGCGGCCGTCGAGCGTCAGCGAATGGATGCGGCACATGTCCTGTTCGGCCAGCCGGTGCACGG
>NZ_RZPQ01001051.1:0-1556 GCF_003999135.1 Mesorhizobium sp. M7A.F.Ca.CA.004.06.1.1
GATCACGGAAGGTCTAACGATGGCCGGGTCTACGCTGCAACCGGCTGGTTTCTCAGAAGCCGTCACGACAGACCCCGGCGATGACACCACGTATGGCTCGGGTGGCGCACCTTTTATCAAAGGCGGCACGGCTCTGTCGGGAACTTGGCGCGCTATGGGTCGTGTCTCCACGGGCGGCGGCGCAATCCGACGCAGAACGTTCTTGGCGATGAGGATTTCCTGATGGAGTTCCGCAACCCGAAATACAATGCGGCCGGCACGATCGATGTTGAGATCAACCATCCGCAATTCGGCTGGATCCCGTTTTCTGCCTCTCCCGACGACGACACGGTTTATGGGCCAGAAATTTTTGCGGTTGCCATCGCTGGGGTTGTTGCGCCCTATGTGCCGACTGTGAGCAAACCGGAGATCCCTGCCAGTGTCTCGGCCAGGCAGTTCAAACTACAGCTTCTGGCATCAGGTCTGCTCGATGCGGTAGAATCGTTCGTCTCAGCACAGAGCAGGGCAGTTCAGATCGCATACGAGAATAGCGGCTCGTTCGTCCGGACGGAACCTATGATGCTGGCCGGCTTCGCCGCGCTCGGTTTCGACGACGGGCAGATCGACGCGTTTTTTGTGGCAGCGTCCGGCCTATAGGATCGGGATATGGCCTTCGCCACAGCCTTCCAGGGGAATGCGTTCCAGGCAAATGCGTTTCAGATTGTGCCCCCTGAAACTGACACTCGCCAACCTGGCGCCGGTCACTACAGGCGGCGCCCAACGATCTATCTGGACCGGCACGGCAAGCCCGTCGACATTCACGCCCGCAAAGTTGAACCCCTTGAATCGGAAATCCTGCCGGAGCTGACGCCGGCCATGGTTGAAGCGCTTATGGCAAAGATGCATGTCCCTCAACTGCCCCAAGCCGACCCCATGGCCTCTATCATGGCCAAGATGGGCCAACTGATGATCTCCCGCGAACTCGACGCCATGGTCGACGACGACACGCTGATGGTCCTGCTTCTCTCCTGAATTCCAAACGGCTTATCTTTTCGCACCGACAGACCGCACCCTTCATCCTGCCTCCAAGCGGGACTTGAAATGGCTCGGTACGTGTTTCGAAACGGCATCTTCGTTGACCGGCAAACGGGCGCTCCCATGGAGAAGCCATTCGCCGGCCAGATCAGCATGCCGAATGTCATCTCCGACATTCCGGAGTACCGCTCGCCGATCAACGGCGCGGTAATCGGCTCACGCTCTCAGCGGCGCGATGATCTGAAGAAACACAATTGCGTCGAGTACGAGCCCAGCCTTTCCCCGACCAAGGGCAAATTTCGCAATCCCGACTTCTGCCAGAAGCGGGGCCTTCAGGTGTCAGAGGAATTTCGATGAGCGCTCAACTTGCTGCCGTGGCTGAAGCCGCACCGGTCGTCGTCGATGCCGGCGCGATCAACGACAATGCTGCCGCCGATGATACGGCTCTGGAAGCCATCTGGAACAAGAACGAACGCGATAACGGGGCGGAGCGTGAGAACGGCAGGTTTGCAAGCGGGGACCGGTCCGAAGCGGCCGATACG
>NZ_RZPQ01001052.1:0-1556 GCF_003999135.1 Mesorhizobium sp. M7A.F.Ca.CA.004.06.1.1
ATGCCCAGCAATACCGAAAAACTCTTGTCGCTCCTCAACGGCCAGCCGGTCATCCCGGTGCTGAAGATCTCTGATATCGCCAATGCCGTGCCGCTGGCGCGCGCGCTGGCGCGCGGCGGCCTGCCGGCAATCGAGATCACGCTGAGGACCGCCGATGCGCTGGAAGCGATCCGGCGGGTCGCTGGGGAAGTCGAGGACGCCATCGTCGGCGCCGGCACCATTCTCGATGCCAGGCAGTTCGAAGAGGCGGCTGCCGCGGGCTCGCGCTTCATCGTCAGCCCCGGCATCACCCGCGAGCTTCTGTCGGCAGCCGCCGGCAGCGATGTTCCGTTGCTGCCCGGCGCCATCACGCCCGGCGAGATCATGGCTGCACGGGAAGCCGGCTTGCGCTTCCTGAAATTCTTCCCGGCCGAGCAGTCGGGCGGCATCGCTTCGCTGAAAGCCTTTGCCTCGCCGCTCGCCGATGTGAAATTCTGCCCGACCGGCGGCATCTCGGCCAAGAACGCGGCCGACTATCTCAGCCTGCCCAACGTGGTCTGCGTCGGCGGCTCCTGGGTGGCGCCCGACGACCTCGTCAAAGCCGGCAAGTGGGACGAGATCGAAGCCCTGGCGCGCGCCGCGAGCAAGCTTGCGAAATAAGGCCTCGGCCACGGGATGAAGAAACCCGGCCGACTCGCGTCGACCGGGTTTGCCAAATCGGCTCCGAAGCTGATCAGCTGCAGACCCGGACCTTTTCAACCACCCTGTGGTGATGCTTCCAGCTTGTGACCACCTTGGTCCGGCAGTGCTTCTTCATGTGCATATGGTCATGAGTTTTGACGACAATGGTCTCGGCCTGCGTAGGGGCGATAGCCGCCGAAGCGGTTGCCAATGCGATGACCGATGCCAATAGGATGTTCTTCATGGATCTCCCCGGGTTTGAACGAACCTATGTTAACCCAGGGAATAGGCCGACCGTTCCGGCTTCACGAGAAGTTCAGCCGAGCGTGACCGTGCAGGCTGGCCCGGTTCGCTGAACAGCAAAAAGCCGCGCTGGTTGCCCGGCGCGGCTTTGCCGATTGATCTGCCGTCATTTGGTCTGGAAGCGGGCTACCGACATGAACTTGACGGCGTTGCCGGTGAAGCGGTTGGCATCGGCCACCTGGCTGCTCGGCTGGAAGCCGGCCGTGTAGACCTCGCTCGGCGCCGTGTGCACGATGCTGTAGGCGTAGCCCGGCGCCGTCGTCGCGCTTGAAACGGTGGCGACATGGTCGCCGCTGGTCAATGCCCAGCGGGCGGCCTGCGGTGCGGCTGCAACCACCATGGCCTTGGGGCCCGGCTTCAGGTCGCGGGCGGTGGCTCTCGATTCCTTGCGGGTCGTCTTGACGCCGGCGCCGATCGCGGCGGCCGGATCGGAACCGACTGGGCGGGCAACGACGGCATCGCGCGGCGATGCGGCGTTGGTGCCTGGATCGTTGAACGCCGAACGCGGCTCGGATCCGGACAAGGAAGCAAGCTGGTAATCGGCCGCACCGACCTGGGCATTGGCCTCGTCGAGCACGGCCTTGACCGCATCC
>NZ_RZPQ01001053.1:0-1555 GCF_003999135.1 Mesorhizobium sp. M7A.F.Ca.CA.004.06.1.1
CCCCTATATGGGATGGCGGCTCCATACACGAAGCCGATTTCCTATTCTAGACCGGAATTCAAGCGCTGGCGAATGGCCTGGGCCGGCTACGCCGCCTTCTCCACCAGCCGCGCCAACTGGGTCATGACGACCGCCGAGCCCGCCAATCGCTTCTCGGGGGTTGGCCAATCGCGCACGAAGACGACGCTGTGGTCCGGCCGGATCTTGGCCAGCGAGCCCTGCTCGCCGATGAACCGGACGAGCCCGACCGGGTTGGAGAATTCGCGCTTGCGGAAATGGATGACGACGCCCTTCGGCCCGGCGTCGAGCTTCTCGACATTGGCCTTGCGGCAGAGCGCCTTGATGAAGACGATCTTGAGCAGATGCTTGACCTCGTCCGGCAGCGGGCCGAAGCGGTCGATCAGCTCGGCGCCGAAAGCGTCGATTTCCTCGGTGTTTTCGAGATCGCCAAGCCTGCGGTAGAGCGCCAGCCGGAGCTGCAGGTCCGGAACATAGCTTTCCGGGATCATCACCGCCGTGCCGACGGCAATCTGCGGCGACCAGCCGCCATCCTGCACTTCGCCGGAATCCTTCACCTCGGCGACGGCCTCTTCCAGCATCTGCTGGTAGAGCTCGAAGCCGACCTCCTTGATGTGGCCGGACTGCTCTTCGCCAAGAAGATTGCCGGCGCCCCTGATATCGAGGTCGTGGCTGGCGAGCTGGAAGCCGGCGCCCAACGTATCCAGCGATTGCAGCACCTTCAGCCGGCGCTCGGCGGTGTCGGTCAGCTTGCGGTTGGCCGGCAGCGTGAACAGCGCATAGGCGCGCACCTTGGAACGCCCGACGCGGCCGCGCAGCTGATAAAGCTGCGACAGGCCGAACATGTCGGCGCGGTGGATGATCAGCGTGTTGGCGGTGGGGATGTCGAGACCGGATTCGACGATGGTCGTCGACAACAGCACGTCGTACTGGCCGTCATAGAAGGCATTCATGATATCGTCGAGTTCGCCCGGCGGCATCTGGCCATGTGCCACCGCCACCTTCAACTCCGGCACGGATTCCTTCAGGAAATCATGGATTTCCGAAAGATCGCTGATGCGCGGCACCACATAGAAGGAATGGCCGCCGCGATAACGCTCGCGCAGCAGCGTCTCGCGGATGACCAGGGGATCGAACGGCGAGATGAAGGTGCGCACCGCCATGCGGTCGACCGGTGGCGTGGCGATCAGCGACAGCTCGCGCACCCCGGTCAACGCCAGTTGCAGCGTGCGCGGGATCGGTGTCGCCGAGAGCGTCAGCACGTGCACGTCGGTTTTCAAATCCTTCAGCCGCTCCTTGTGCTTGACGCCAAAGTGCTGCTCCTCGTCGATGATCAGCAGGCCAAGGTTCTTGAACGAGATCGCGGAACCAAGCAGCGCGTGCGTACCGATGACAATGTCGACCTGGCCCTCGGCGATGCCTTTCTTGGTCTCGGCCAGTTCCTTGGCGCCGACCAGCCGCGACGCCTGGCCGACACGGATCGGCAGGCCGGAGAAACGCTGCGAAAAGGTCTTGAAATGCTGGCGCGACAACAATG
>NZ_RZPQ01001054.1:0-1543 GCF_003999135.1 Mesorhizobium sp. M7A.F.Ca.CA.004.06.1.1
GAGCTGAAGGCGCTGACCAAGCAATTGGCCGATCAAGGCCTCGCTGAACCCGAACTCAACGTCACGAACTCTAACGGCGACATCAACCTCGAGCTCACGCAGCTGAAGGCGCAGATCGCGCAGGGCTGTGACCTGATCATGAGCTATCCGGGGTCTGCGACCGGCCTTTGCGCGGGCATCAAGGAGGCTTTCGACAAGGGCATCCTTTTCGTAACCATCGACTCGACGGTCACCTGCCCGGAAGCGCTGAACGTAGCGACCAATCCCTACTATCGCGGTCAGTACGAAGGTGAGTGGATCGCCAAGCAATTGGGCGGCAAAGGTACCGCCCTCATCATGAACGGACAGCCCGGGACCGCGAACACGGTCGCTCAGGAGACAGGTTTCCGGAAGGCCGTCGAGGCGTTTCCCGACATTAAGGTCGCCGGCAGCCTGTTTGGCATGTGGACCGGGTCGGTGGCCAAAACCGAGGTGCTGAAGTTCCTGGCGACGCATCCTGAGCCTGTGCACGCTGTGTTCTCGACAGGCAATATGGGCGTTGGCGTGGGCCAAGCGTTCGAGCAGTCGGGCCGTGCGCTTCCGATCATCACCGAAGTCACCAACCTTTGCAGCCTGCTTGCTTACTGGAAGGAAAAGAACCTCACCGCCAACACCTTTGTCCAGGATGGCGGTCCGATGGCCTATTCCGCCTTCATTCCTGCACTGCACATGATGGCCGGGCAAAAACCGAAGGTGAACACCATCTTCATGCCGCTGCCCAGCATCACGGCGGAGAACTTCAATGACTACTACGACGCTTCCATGACCGTGCAAAGCACCTGCTTCGCCAACGGCAAGGACCTGCACCTCGTGCCGGACTCGTATTTCGAGCAGTTCTTCACCGGCGGCGAGCCGAGAGCCAAGGTTGAGATCGTCTCGACCAACGCCCAGCCGCAGTGAAATGCACCACGATGGGTGCTCGCGTTCAGCGCGGGCACCCATAAGGGAGTTGCGCATCGTGCGCGGCATTGCTTTTCAAAGGATCACACCCGTCGGGTATGAATGGTAGTCGCACTTTGACCGACTTGTCCCTCAAGACCATCCAACGAGTGGCCGGGCCTTTGGCCCCGTTTCTCCTCGCCTTCATCCTTTTCTTTGTCATAAACGTCTTCATTCCCGGCTATGCCAGCGTCATAAGCCTGCTGTCGCTTCTGCTGCTTTCCAGTCTGCTTGGCATCGCCTCGATCGGCCAGACCCTGACGATCGTCATCGGCGGCTTCGACCTTTCGATCCCGGCTGTGATCGGCTTGTCTAACGTGCTGTTCGCGCTGCTTTACGGCGCCGGCTATTCCGCTTTTGCTGCGGCCGTGTTCATTCTAGCGCTGGCGACGCTGATCGGTCTGGCAAACGGCTTTGCATCCCGATACCTGCAGCTCAACCCGCTCGTGGTGACGCTGGCGAGCGGCTCGATCATCCTTGGCGCCATCTGGGCAGGGACGCATGGCGAGGTTTCGGGCTTGGTGCCTGATTGGCTCGTCAACATGGTTTCGGTTATCGGCAAGAC